>JBOHWJ010000563.1:0-3834 GCA_050736495.1 Binataceae bacterium (SeqCode)
GCACTATCGGGAGCCTCCGAGAGCTTAAGCGGCGTGCCCATCACGCGAATTTTGCCGCGCGCTGGAAATTCACTGTCGATCAGCATCCGGCGCCGCGTGACTTCTTCGTCGGCGGCGACTTCCGCGACGCTATGCACGGGCGCGCATGGAACACCCTGCGCGAGCAGTGTACCGACCAGTTGGTCGCGCCGGATGCTCCGCGCCCATCCGCCGACCAGCGCGTCGACTTCGTCAGCGATCGCGAAGCGCGCCGTGTGGTCCTTGTAAGCCGGCAAATCGATCAAGTCCTCGCGTTTCATCAGGCGCGCGATCGTGCGCCAATGCGATTCGGTGAGACAGAAGATCAGGATTTCGCCATCCGCGCAGCGGTAAGTATTCGACGGGCAGGAGGCGCGATGGCGATTGCCCATGCGCTCGTAGGGCTTGCCCTCGAACTCGTTGGCGATAAGGCCGGTCATCGCCGGAACGCACATATCGTACATTGAGACTTCGGCCTTCTGGCCGCGGCCGGTCCGCCCGCGCTGGATTATCGCCGCGAGGATAGCGCTCACCAGATGGCTGCCAGTGCCCATGTCGATGAAAGTCGAAGGCGTGCGCGTGCCCGGTCCGCCGGCGGCGCCGGTGACGCTGATAAAGCCGCATGCCGCCTGCAGGGTGCTGTCCATCGCACCGAGCTTGGCCCAACGGCCGCCGGATCCGTAGCCTTTGCCCGAGGCATAGATGAGCCGCGGAAAGCGCTCGCGCAAATCGGCGTAGCCGAGCCCAAACGACTCCATCACGCCGCTCGAGTAGTTCTCGACCAGCACGTCGGCGCGCTCCAGCAGCTTGAGCAGAATGTCGCGGCCCTTCTGATGCTTCAGATTAAGCGTGACGGAACGCTTGTTGGCGTTGAGCATCAGGAAGGCGTAGTTGGCGCCGCCGGGTGAAACCCGCGGGCGGCGAAGACTCTCACCCGTCGTCGGCGGTTCGATCTTAATTATGTCCGCACCCAGGTAGGCGAGCTGCAGTGTGCAATAGGGGGCGGCAAAAATCTGGCCCAGGTCGATTACGCAAATACCCTCGAGCGGCAAACTCATCGTGCTTCTCTCCATCCGGCTTCATCGGCGCACAATTACTCCTCACGGCCTCCGCCCCCTGCCGGCTAGCGCAACAGGTTGCGCGCGATCACCATGCGATGGACTTCGGAGGGACCTTCGCCGATGCGCCGCACGCGCGCCTCGCGGTACCAGCGCTCCAGCGGGAACTCCTTGCTCACGCCGTAACCGCCGTGAATCTGCACGCAGCGATCGATCACGCGACCCAACACTTCGCTTGAATAAAGCTTCGCGATTGACGCCTCCATGCGCGCGTCCTCTTTGCGGTCGGACTTCCACGCACCGTCCCAAATCAGCCATCGCGCCGCCCGCAATTCGACTTCCGAATCCGCCAGCATCCATTGAATCGCCTGGCGGCGCGCGAGTAATTCGCCGAAGGTCTTGCGCTGTTTGGAATGATCGATCGCCATCTTGAGCGCCGCCACGCCGATACCGACATTGCATGCCGAGTAGGGAAAGCGCAGCCCCGTCAGCAGGTCCATGCAGAGGGTGAGGCCGCCGCCTTCGGGCCCAAGCCGTTGCGCCACCGGTACGCGGCAATCTTCCACATGCACCACGTTGGGCAGCGCGGACGTGCGGATGACCTTGAACGGGCGCGCGGTAAAGCCGGGCGTGTCCTTTTCTATAATGAAAGCGGTGACGCCGGCGCGGCCGGCGCTCGGGTCGGTGCGCGTGAAGACGACGCCCCATTCCGCCTCGTGCGCGTGCGAGGTGAAAATCTTGGTGCCATTGAGCACGTAATGGTCACCGTCGCGCACCGCGCGGCACTGGATCGCACCGGCGGGATCGGAACCGCCTGACGGCTCGGTGATGGCGAAGAAGGTGTAGGTTGCGTTCTTGAGGGTCGGCACCGCGTATTTCTGGATTTGCTCCTCGGTGCCGGCCCAGATGACCGGTGGCGGAGTACGGCCGAAAACGCCGGCGCCGGGATTATAGAGTCCCATCCGATGCTGGCACATCTCCTCCATCAGCACGCACATCTCGAACATGCCGAGGCCGCCGCCACCGTATTTCACCGGCGAACCCATGCACCACATCCCGGCGGCCTGCACTTTTTTCGCGATGCGTGTGTGGTCCTCGTCGAGGATTTCCGGCGCATCGGGATCGACGCGGCTTTCCGCTGGAATCACTTCTTCCCGGATAATCCGCCGCACTTGCTCGCGCAGCGCAACCAGTTCCTGGGACAGTTGGTAGCCGCCGTTCTCGCCTTCCATCGAAGTCTCTCCTATTCCACTCATGCGTTTTCGAGCCGCCGGCGCATCGCCTGAAGCCAGATGCCGCTCAGCCGTTCGAGGTCGTTGGCGCCCCACGTGCCCTTGATTGACGGATCAATCGCGCGCACACACTGGAGCGCCTCGCCTATCTTTTTTATCGCCGCATCGCCTTGGGCGAGACCGTCCTTGCCGCCCGCCTGAGCCGCGGCGAGATAATCGCTAATTCCGCTTACAACTTCGCGTCCGTACTGCCAAACGGCACGTTCAGCCGCGCCCAGCCGATCGCGGGCGGATTCCGCAAGATGGTCGGCCGCCGCGATCCCCTCCGCTATAGCGTCGAGCGCCCAGGCCAATTCCGCGCGCCGCGCCGCCGCCGCGCGCGGGTCTGGCCGCGGCCGCATCACGTCACCACCGCCCGCGAGAATCAGCGCGGAAGCGCGCTCAATTGCGTGATATGCCGTAGCCACTTCAGCGGCGCACGCGGGATGAAGTTCCGCCGCCGTATCCGCGAGCACGCTTTCCGGTTCGAAATCCGGTGAACGCGTGCCGCGCGCAAACGCTTCGAGATTCACCGGATAGGCGAGCGCGCTCCATGCGCCGAAGGTCAGGCAGGAGATGCTGCCGAGCCCTAGCGCACGATACGCACGCAGGTCGCGCGCGATTATTCCCGGTGTCGCGAAACCAAGGCCGCCGAACAGAATCGCGTCGGCGTAATACTCGAATACATGGCCACGGCCCTGAAACAACTCGATGTAGCGTTTGAGCGACTCGAAGTAGCGTGGGTTGGTTTCGCATGCGGGGTCGTCGATCGCATGGCTGTAACAACGCTCGCGCGGCGCCCATTCGAACCATACGTTGGGCAGCGGCCGCAGCGCGGCCACGGGCTCGAGCGTGTCATGGTAGGCGAGATAGGCGACCGGCGGTCCGCCGCCGGTTTCGTTGGCAAGCGCCTCGGCGATGGCGTTGACGACCGCCATATATTGAAGTTGCGGCACGTAGGCGGGCGCGATCGCCAGATCCGCGCATTGCGCGCATCGGCACCACGCCCCCTCCCACACGTCGGCGCCCCAGATGTGCAGCGATTCACCCTCGGGATTCTCGCGCACATAGCGCAGCGCGCCGGCCTTGACCGCTTCAAGCGCGTCGCGATTGGAAACGCATAGATTCCCGCGTGGCATGCGGATGCCGTCGGCGCCTAGCGGAAAATATTCCGGATTAGCCTTGAAGCGCTCACGCGGCAGCAGCAGTTGCAGCACATGGCCGCCGTATTCGGAGGCGATGCCGCGCTGGCGATAGAGCGGCACCAACTCATCGATTTTGAGCCGCGTATCCTGCGCATGGCGGATATACGAAAAAGCGTTGAGCCCGCGCGCCGCCATCCAATCGATAAAGACGCGGTCGTGTTCGAGATGCAGGCGCAGATTGTCGGGCACGTCGTAGTGCCACGTCATGATGTCGGAGACCAGCGCGCGGCGGGCGAATGCGGGGGTGGTGGCGAATGGCTCGACGGTGTCGAGCCATTCGCC
>JBOHWJ010000564.1:0-4557 GCA_050736495.1 Binataceae bacterium (SeqCode)
GTCCTCGTACTCGGGCGAAATCGAGGCCGGGGCGGTCTGATTGCCGGAGAGCTTCACGTGAATTCTGCCGAAGCGCGTCTCGACCTCGACGATGCGGCGTTCGAGTTTCAGTCGCGCCACCGTATGGAAACGAATCCCGATGGTCGAGGTTTCATCGAATAATATCGCCGCAATCCGGTCACGCAGCGCGGCCTCCACCAGTACCCCGAGGACGACGCCAGGCCGTCCCCTCTTCATCATCGTGGGGGTGATAGTGACATCGCGCGCGCCCGCCGCGAACAGCCGCTCGCTCACGTGATCATAAATCTGCGGATTGAGGTCGTCGATATTGGCGGCGATCTCAAGCAGCTCGTCGCTGCCGAAGGCTAGCTGCTCGTGCCCGATGATGAGGCGCAACAGGTTGGGACGATCGGTGAACTCCTTGGTTCCCGCGCCGTAGCCGATGCGCTCGATTTCGAGCGTTAGTCCGGGCGGCGCTGGACGGGCGAGCGCCCGTAAGACTGCCGCCCCGGTCGGCGTCACCATCTCGGAGGGGCCGTCGTTCATTCGTACAGGAAAGCCCGCCAGCAACTCGGCCGTCGCCGGCGCTGGCACCGGGATAACGCCGTGACGCGAACGCGCGAAGCCGGCGCCCATCGGCAGCGCCGACACTACGACATCGCCGATACCAAGTTGGTCGAAGCCCCATGCCGCGCCGACCACGTCGATTATCGAGTCGACCGCACCGACTTCATGGAAATGGACATGGTCGGGCGTGGTATGATGTACCTTGGCTTCAGCCTCGGCCAACGCCTCGAAAATGGCGACGGCGTTACGGGTGACACGCAGGGGCAGCCCGGCGCGTTCGATCATAGTGCGAATTTCACCCAGATGACGTTCGGGCTGCGTCTGCGCGACTTCGACGTCAAACTTGACCGCCACTATCCCGCTCAGTGTCTTATGGCGCGTCGAAAGCTTATAGCCGCTGACCCCGAGCATCGCCACAGTTTGTTCGAGCGTGGTGAAGTCGGCCCCGGCGTCAATCATCGCGCCGACGATCATGTCGCCGCTGAGTCCCGAAAAAGCATCGAGATAAGCTGTCTTCATACCTATGAGCTTTACATAACAGCACTCCCCCACTAGAATCAAAACGCTGATTTTTGTTGTTCTCGCTTATGCGGCAAAGGGAGTTGAACCTTTTTCGGCGCCTGCTCGAAGAGCGCAAACGCGAAATCCTGACGGAGGCGGAGCGGGCGCTCGGCTCGATGAATACCAGGAGCGAGGACAGCTACGCCGACCCGACCGACCGCGCCACACTCGAGTCCAATCGTAACTTTCTGCTGCGGATGCGCGATCGCGAGCGCAAATTGCTCGCCAAGATTGACGAAGCCGTTGCCCGGCTCGATACCGGCGTCTATGGACGCTGCGAGGAATGCGGCGACGATATCGGGCTTGAGCGGCTTAAGGCGCGGCCCGTGACCACGCTTTGTATAAGTTGTAAATCCGCGCAAGAGGCGCGTGAGCGTCAGGGTTAACCGGATCGGCCGCCGAATTTCCACGCGTCCGTAATTCGCCGCTCGCACCCACTGGTCCCGGCAGTGCGAAGATTTAGAAAGCAAAACAGATATCCTGCCGGAGCCGCAAGGTGCCCTTGATCGCTGGCCCACTATGAAAGTTCGCAAGGCTGTTATTCTGGCCGCCGGTCTCGGCACGCGGATGCTGCCGGCGTCCAAGGTGATTCCCAAAGAGATTCTGCCGGTCGTCGACCGTCCCGCCGTGCAGATAGTGGTCGAAGAGGCAGTCGCCTCCGGAATCAAGGAAATCGTCCTGGTCGTGAGTCCCAGCCGCACCACCGTGCTGGAGCATTTCCTGCCGGCGGCGGAACTTGAACGCCATCTGGAGCAGCGCGGCAAACATGACTTGCTCGAAATGGTGCGGAGCATCAACGGACTCGCTCATTTCGTCCTCGCGGAGCAAAAGGAGCCGCTCGGGCTCGGCCACGCGGTGCTGCAGGCGCGCGAGGCGATCGGCAACGAACCGTTCGCAGTTATCCTGCCCGACGATATCTTCGACGGCCCGCGCCCATGCCTGAGGCAGTTGGTCGAGGTTGCGGAAAGGGAGGACGCGCCGACGGTGGCGCTGCTCAAGGTGCCGAAGAGCGAGATCCCCAAGTACGGCATCGTCGCGGTGACAGCGGTCCGGCCACGGCTCTACGAGCTCTTCGGCATGGTGGAGAAGCCGTCGATCGAGCAGGCGCCGAGCGACTTCGCGATCATGGGGCGTTACGTGCTGACGCCCGAGATTTTTGCGTTGCTGGCCGAGGGCAAACCCGGTGCCGGCGGCGAGATTCAACTGACCGATGGGTTGCTTGCGTTGTGCAAACGACGCAAACTTTTGGGTTACGAATTTGAAGGCGTGCGTTACGACCTGGGTGACCGGGTTGGCTTTCTCACCGCCCAGATAGGATTCGGCTTGAAACGGCCCGAACTGGCTGATAGGTTGCGCGCCTATCTGAGAACTGTGGTCGGGACCTGAAACAGAAATGCCGGTGGGGCAGTAGCTCAGCTGGGAGAGCACTACGTTCGCAACGTAGGGGTCGAGGGTTCAAATCCCTTCTGCTCCACCATCCAGTCTCTAAGTTTTCGGACATTTTGGAGAATCGCCCGAAATCCGCGCGTGCGCGCGCGATTTGCGATCACGCATGGACCCGGAAAGCGGCTCAGGCGGCGCTGTAGGGAGGAACGCGGCAAACCTATCCGGGCTCGATTCTGCTGGGTCCATGGATGTTCTCTCACCCTTCGCATTCATCGATAGAAGCGAAGCTAAGGGCCAAGGTCGACGAGGCCCTTAAGGTAAAACTTGGTCACAGTCGCATATTTCGACACCTCTGCCTGGCATCTTTGCAGCGACGCAGTAGCAGCTTCTTCAATGTGGCGACGGATCAGGGCCTGCAAGCGAGCTTGCGGCTCTCCCGCGAAGGCGGCAGTGAGAATCAAGACCGCTCGCAGCGCACCAGCCTCGTGATCCACCACCGCGCTGGCCCGATCATTATCATTCCAGACTTGAGCCGCAGTGAATGCGACGAAGAGAGCGAAGAGTATAGCGAGCGGAGGCAGCA
Source organism: Binataceae bacterium (SeqCode) (assembly GCA_050736495.1). GTDB lineage: Bacteria > Desulfobacterota > Binatia > Binatales > Binataceae > JBOHWJ01. Next base: position 3,098 of record JBOHWJ010000564.1, read on the forward strand.
TACCGGGCGACACGGCCTTGAAGGCGCGTGCACGCTCGCCTGCCGCAAGTACCATGACGACTGCGTAGATCGTTGCTGCAACGATGTAGGTAACCCCGAAGACCAGCGCTGCCATCCAAATGATAGGAAGACTATGCACCCAGTCGCTCATATTGGGTTTCCTCCTCGGTATTCAGACCAGTATTCAACTACTCGGCAGCCAAGCCGCGGGCAATGGCTACGCGGACGGACTACTGCTGCGATTTCTCGAGGCGGTTCCCCGCTGGGATATATCGTTGGCGTTGAAACGTCCAGTCGTCAGCAAGAAGAGCTTCACGCCGAGCCGGCGAGTTCGAAACTTTCTGGCCATACAGGGTAGTCATTTCGGGAAAGGACACTAGAAAATGAACGCTGCTTCCAGCGATTCCTCCCCAAACCAGCCGATCTCCGTCAAGTAGTCACGAGCGAGGTCTTCAGCAACTAGTTGGTGGTCTCGTTAGCGCGTTTTGGAACGCAGAACTAAACGGTCGGATGTTCTGAAGCCGGGCGTGCTGACGAGCTATGAGCCCGCGATCGCAAGTCCGATCGGACGAGTTCACTTCGCCGGGCACCGAGACTGTCGCCAGTTTCGTGTGGCTACATGGACAGCGCCGTCCGCTCCGGACAGCAAACGGCTCGGCACTTAATCGAAAAGTTGCGCCGGTCCGCTTGATGGATCGCTCGTCCGTGTGCTGATGGAATCGCGGTTTTTGCAACCAGAGGAGTCAAGCGAGAAAGTTTTACTTCGACACCTACCCGCATAGGTGGATCAAGATTCAATCGGCGTTGACAAGAGGGTTGGCTCGCCACTATCGATAGAATGGTAGGAATTGGACTCACGATGCGAATGAAAATTCCGGTAACTGATATTATCACGAAGTGCCGTTTTTTGAGCCGTAGACTCCCAGCGGAAAAGGCAAAGCATGAGGTCAGCGACGAGACAGCAAATTCTGACTATCAGTCTACTGCGTCTTGACCGGATTGTTAGAGGAATTCCCAGCCTCAGCACAAGCTCCAAGCACCAAGACGGACTCTAAAAAGCCCAACATTGTTTTCATCCTCGTGGATAACGTCGGATGGGGCGATTTGGGAGTGTACGGCGGCACGACGCCCACGCCTCGTATCGACGCCTTGGCCAACGAGGGCATCCGCTTCAACAACTACAACGTGGAGGCCCAATGTACTCCTACGCGGTCGGCCATTATGACGGGACGCATGCCGGTTAGGTCGGGAACCTTTAAGGTGCCTTTCCCAGGGCAAGGGGCTTACGGAATGTCACCGTGGGAATACACCATCGCCGAACTCCTCTCCGACGCAGGCTATGCCTCGGCCTTATACGGCAAGTGGCACCTGGGTGATGGGAAAGGGCGCTTGCCAAACGACCAGGGCTTTGACGAATGGTGGGGTGTCGAGGGCAGCTGGGACGAAGCGGGATATACCTC
>JBOHWJ010000565.1:0-2091 GCA_050736495.1 Binataceae bacterium (SeqCode)
CCTCTGCCTTTGGCTAACTCTCACTGCACAACTGCTAAGCTGCCCCCGTTTACGGGCGCAACGAGATGGAACGGGAGCGAATCGTACAGGTCTTCTTCTTCGCCTTCCTGGCGCTGATGGCCTATGAGCTCTACGAGGTACTCTATCCTTTCCTCACGCCGATCGCATGGGCGATTTTGCTCGCCTTCATGGCTCATCCCGCGGTCGCCCTTCTCGACCGGCTGATCAAGCGTCGCACGGTTTCCGCGTTGGTCCTCACCATCGCCGTTGCGCTCCTGGTAATTCTGCCCGCGGCATGGCTCTCGGGCCGCCTGGTCGTCGAGGCGCAGCACCTTTACACCGATGTGTCGGAGATGACTGTCAATGGCAGTGTCTTGAAGGCGGGCCAGTGGATCACGGCCACGCGGCCAGGGGCGGCGCTCGACGCGATGCTGGAACGCCACGGAATCAGCCTCGAGGACGAAGTGGGAAGCTTCGCTGCTCAAGGCGCGAAGTTGCTGAGCGGCTACGTGGTCGCGCACGGCGAAGCCGTCGCGAGCAATCTCGCCAGCATCGTTTTCCACTTCGTCATCATGCTGCTGACGCTGTTCTACATGCTGCGCGACGGCGAATCGTACTATGAAGGCGTGCGGGCGCTAACGCCGCTGCATGAAGAAGACAAGGCCGCCGTCTTCGAGACTTTGCGCATTACTTTGTCCTCCGTGATGCGTGGGTTGTTGCTGACCGCATTGCTTGATGGCGTCTCCATCGGTATCGCCTATCTGGTATGTGGCGTGCCGTACTGGGCATTTTTAGGTATCCTCAGCGCCGCATGCGGGCTCCTGCCCATCGGCGGCACCGCCATCGTATGGGTGCCGGCCGCAATTTATCTGGCGGTTGAGGTTGGCTGGGGAGTGGCCGCGATCCTTGTGGCTTGGGCGCTTGTCACGCTCATCATCGTCGACAACTTCATCAAGCCGATGGCGATGAAGCACGGGACGGGGCTGCCTACGCTGGCGTTGTTTTTCGGACTGGCCGGCGGCATCGAAGCCTATGGGGCGCTGGGAATTTTCGCCGGGCCGGCGGTGATCGCGGTCTTCGCGTCGCTGCTGCTGGTTTATCGACGCACCTATTTCAGTGAAACTCTCGAACCACCGCGTGTGCCGGTCGAAAGCCGGCGACAGCGGCGATGGAAACGAAAGGGCCGGCAATGAAATACGCAATCGTCACGGGCGGCGTGCGCGGATCGGGGCTCGGAATGATGCGCGCCTTGATCGAAGAGCACGTGGCCGAACAGGTCGCCGTGGTGAACAAGGCGCTGCCGCCTTCGAGCCCGGTGTTGGAACTCGCTTTTTCATCTATCGCCTGTAATCCCACTTTCAGCTCATGACATGCGGTGCGGAGGCGCGTGGGACACCAGACCAGGGTGGATAGGGTATACCGATTGCGCGATTGATAATCAGGGCTTCGTAAGCAACCATCGCAGCCGCGGCGATAAAGAGCGCGATCTGCCAGACGTGGTCGAAGCCACCGAGAACCACGATCAGCGGCGTGGCTGCCGCCGGTGCATGTGGCGCATGCAGGATCAGCATCACGGCCGCCTTGTCACGGGTCTACTGAGGCAGGGTGCGGATGTAGGCGATCAAATCCTGAATTTGCGCGTCGTCGAGCTTTTCCCGGAACGACGGCATCAATTTCGACTTACCATTGGCCTGCCCGCCCTTGGTGACCATCGAAATGATCGCTTTGTCGGGCATTTCGGCCTTGCTCTCCTTGTCGGTCCAATCATTGGGCGTGACTGCGGCGTGAATCCGCGCGAGTTCGGGGCCGTCGCCTTTGCCGTTGGGGCCGTGGCATTTCGCGCAGTTCTGCTGGTAGAGCTTTGCGCCCACCTGCGCGCCGCCAGCCGCATGTGCGGATGGAACCGCTATCGCAAAGGCGAAAGCCATGCTCACGGTCGCGACGAGACTTGAGATGTTCCGCCGGCGGGAATTTTTCAACGATTCGACCGTGCCTCAAGCAAACGAGGCGGCTCACTTGCAACCATCGAACACATTGAAGATTGGCGAGCTGAAGGATTGCGGCAAGCTGCGGCGGCGCCGTCTCATGCGA
>JBOHWJ010000566.1:0-7362 GCA_050736495.1 Binataceae bacterium (SeqCode)
AGCCCGTGCTGCTCAAGCGCGGCATGTCGACGCGGCTCGAGGAGTTCGTAATGGCCGCCGAGTACATCCTGTCGGCGGGCAATCCTAACGTCGTGCTTTGCGAACGCGGAATCCGCACCTTCGAGACCGCCACCCGCAATACGCTTGACTTGAACGCCGTGCCGCTGCTCAAGGAGTGGACCCATCTGCCGGTGGTCGTTGATCCCAGTCATGGCACCGGTATCTGGTCGCTGGTCACACCGATGGCCTTGGCGGCGGTGGCGGCAGGCGCCGACGGTCTTTTGATCGAAGTGCATCCGGAGCCGCAAAAAGCGCTCTCGGACGGTCCGCAACAACTCAAGCCGAAACGGTTCGTCGAACTGATGAAGGCGCTTGCGCCGGTCGCCACCGCGCTCGGCCGTTCGCTATAGCCGCGCTTTCCGCCGGACCCAGGTGCTCGACACAATAATCAAACCTCCGGCACTCAGGCCGGGTGATACGGTCGGGGTGGTGGCGTGCGCCGCGGCGGTCGATTGCGAATATCTGGAGCGCGGCGTCAACGCACTCGCCGCGATGGGCTACCGAACCAAGGTCTCCGCGCGCGCACTCGATCGCGATGGTATTCTGGCCGGCAGCGACGCCGGCCGCGCCAGCGAACTGGCGGCGTACTTCGCCGACCCCGCCATCAAGGCGATTTTCGGCGCGCGCGGCGGTTACGGTTGCGCCCGGCTGTTACCGCTGCTCGATTTCAACGCGATTGCGCGCACGCCGAAAATTTTTCTCGGCTTTTCGGATGCGACTTTCCTGCTCAACGCGCTGGTCGAGAAGAGCGCAATGGTATGTTTTCATGGACCAATGGTCGCGATGGATTTCGCTCGCGGCGTGACACCGCGCTCGCGCGAACATCTAAGACGCCTACTCAGCGGCGAATTGCGCACCTTCGATCTGGAGGCGCGCGAAGCCGTATGGCCGGGCGTGGCCGAGGGCGAACTGGTCGGCGGATGCCTGTCAGTGGTCGCCGCCATGATCGGCACGCCGTTTTCGCCGCGTTTCGACGGCCGCATCCTTTTTTTGGAGGACACTGGCGAAAAAGCGTATAGAATCGATCGGATGCTGGTGCAATTGGCGCAAGCAGGTGTGCTGCGGCGAGTGGCCGGTGTGGTCTTCGGCGCGATTCGTCCGGTCGAAGGCAGCGAGAGCGAGCGCGCGCATATTGCGCGCTTTGTCGCCGAACAGACTTGCGGTCTCGGCTGCCCCGTGTTGTTCGGCATTGAGGCCGGCCATGGCACTGAGAATCTAACGCTGCCGTTGGGCGTACGCGTCCGGCTCGATGGCGAGCACCGGCGCATGATTTTTCTCGAAGCGGCCGTCACTTGACTGCGGCACAGCGGCATCGATGCGGCGCGATGGCGCCGAGGCGTGCGTTGGTGGGTCAACGATGGAGCGCGGAAGGACATTCCGCGCAGGGAGGAACCGGGATTGGGATGGCGTGAAGTCGAGCAGGCCTTTTTGGAGGCGGTCGAGCGCGGCGCGATTCCGGGCGCCACGCTGGTGGTGCGCAGGGGCGAGGAGATCGCGTTCGAAGGCGCTTTCGGCCATCGCGCGGTGGTGCCCGAGCGCTCGCCGATGCGGCTCGATACGGTTTTCGACCTCTCCTCGCTGACCAAACCGCTGGCGACCACCATCGGCGTCATGCTGCTGATGCGCGACGGCAAGCTCAGGCTCGACGAACGCGTCACGCGCTTCTTTCATAATTTTGGCGTGCACGGCAAGGCCCACGTGAGCTTCCGCCAGTTGCTTTCGCATAGCTCAGGTCTGACGGCATGGCGCCCGTTCTACCAACAGATCGCCGAGGTCGAGAAAAACGGCAAGGTCAATTTCATGGCGAGCCGCGGCGCCAAGGAGTTCGTCTACGAGGAGATTCATCGCGAGAAACCCGAGGCCGCGCCCGGCACCAAGATGATCTATTCCGATCTGAACTTCATCCTGCTCGGCGAGACCGTCGAGCAGGTTGCCGGGAGTGCGCTCAACCGCTTCTGCCGCGATAAGATTTTTCGGCCGCTCGACCTGCACGCGACCGACTTTATCGATATCTCGCTGGTGCGTACGCGCCGGCTCGAACCGGTGCCCGAAATGTTCGCGCCGACGTCGGTATGTCCGGTGCGCAAACGCCTGCTGATTGGCGAGGTCGACGACGAAAACGCCTTTGCGATGGGTGGCGTCGCAGGTCACGCGGGACTGTTCGCACCGGTCAAGGAGGTCGACCGCATCGCGCACGAGCTGATCCGCTGTCATGGCGGACGCTCCGACTTCATTCCGCAGAAAATCATGCAGGAGTTCTGGAAGCGCACCACGATTGTGCGCGGCTCGACATGGGCGCTCGGGTGGGACACGCCGTCGCCGGAATATTCGAGTTCGGGCCGCCGTTTCTCAGCCGACGCGGTCGGCCACCTGGGTTTCACCGGAACGTCGATATGGATTGAGCCGTCGCGCGAAATTGCCGTATCGCTGCTCACCAACCGGGTCCATCCGCGCCGCGATAACCAGGCGATTCGTGATTTCCGCCCAAAGATCCACGACCTCATAATGGAAGCGCTCGGCGAAACCGCGTAAGCCGCCAACGCATCGCATAAGCCCGCAGCCATTCCGAGTTCCTGATTCGCCCGCGAGATCGGCAAGCGCGGCCGGCGGGGCGAGGGGTCTCGCGCCGCGCTAGCCGCCGCATGCTCGCGGCTGGGGGTTGCGCCGTCCGCGGCCGATGCCTAATATACCCCCATGGAGTATGTCCGATGGGGATATTGATGCGCGGAAAAATCAACGGCGCCGTTCCGCGGCATAAGCATCAGCCGCGTACGCGGGACCTCGAGCGCGACCTCGCAACGCGGCTCAACCGCGCCGAAGGCCAGTTGCGCGGCGTACGCAAGATGATTGGCGAGGGCGCCTACTGTATCGACGTTCTCCAGCAATTGTCGGCGGCGCGGCGCGCGCTCGACAAGATCGCGCTGCTGCTGCTGCGCGACCATCTTGAGACCTGCGTTACCGACGCTATCGAGCAACGCGACGCCACTGGCAAAGTCAACGAATTGATCGAAATGCTCGACCGATTTCTCGCTTAGCCGAGGGTATCCACAATGGGACCGCATATTCATGATTCCAGTGTCACACCGGATAAGCGCGAGCCCGCGGCGGCAACAGATCCCGTGTGTGGCATGAGGGTGAATCCCGCCACCGCCCGCTGGCGCCATCGGCACGCGGGCGAGACCTACTATTTCTGCGGCGAAGGCTGCATGAAGAGATTCGCGGCGGAGCCGTCGAAGTACCTGACCAAGGCCGCCGCGCAAGTGGTTGCCGCATCGGCCCATTTAAGCGCGGTGGCTGCGCCGCATGCCGCGCACGCGTCTCCCGCGGGGCATGACCACGCGGCGCACGAGCAATCCGCCGCCTCTGACTCTTGCCTCGTCGCCGTGCCCCCGGCGGGAGTCGTTTACACCTGCCCGATGCATCCGGAGATTTGCAGCGCGAATCCGGGCGCCTGTCCCAAGTGCGGGATGGCGCTCGAACCGATGTATGGCGCTGTCGTAGCGCCTGGCGGCGCCGTCGCCGGCGATGGCGCTGAATATTTCTGCCCGATGGACCCCGAGATCACGAGCGATCATCCGGGCGCTTGCCCCAAGTGCGGGATGGCGCTCGAGGCGCGCGTGACCGCGATCGGCGCCGCCCTGGAAGCGGAGCGCAATCCGGAGCTGGACGATATGACGCGGCGCTTTTGGGTGAGCGTCGTCCTCTCGCTTCCAGTGATGTTCCTCGAGATGTCGCAGATGATTCCGGGCATGCCGGTGCAGTGGGCGCTCGGCGGTATGCGTATCGTCACCTTGATCGAGTTCGCGCTGGCGACGCCGGTGGTGTTGTGGTGCGCGAAGCCGTTTTTCGAGCGCGGCGCGCGTTCGCTCATCAACCGTCATCTCAACATGTTTACGCTGATCTCGCTCGGCGTCGGCATCGCCTACATCTATAGCTTCGTCGCGACTTTCGCGCCGGGTATTTTTCCGGCGTCCTACGGCGCGGCCGGAACCGTGCCGGTCTACTTCGAAGCGGCGGCGGTTATCACGGCGCTGGTGTTGTTGGGCCAGGTGCTCGAGTTGCGCGCTCGTGGCAAGACCGCCGGTGCGATCAAGGCGCTGCTGGGTTTGGCGCCGAGGACCGCGCGAATCGTGCATGAGAGCGGGGTCGAAGAAGACTTGGCGCTGGAGCACGTCGTGCCCGGCAATCTGCTGCGCGTCCGGCCGGGCGAGAAGGTGCCGGTCGACGGTGTGATCGTGGACGGCCGCAGCACCATCGATGAATCGATGGTCACGGGCGAGTCCATGCCGGTCGCGAAAACCACCGGTGATCGAGTTACCGGCGCCACCGTCAACGGCAACGGCTCGTTCGTGATGCGCGCCGAACGCGTTGGGCGCGACACTATGCTCGCGCAGATCGTGCGCATGGTAGCCGAGGCCCAGCGCAGCCGCGCGCCGATTCAGCGCCTCGTCGACGCCGTGTCGGGCTACTTCGTGCCGGCGGTGGTAGGCGTCGCGGTGGTCACCTTTATTGTCTGGTATGCGGTTGGACCCGCGCCCGCTTTCGCCCACGCGATGGTTGCCGCGGTCGCCGTGCTGATAATCGCATGCCCATGCGCGCTCGGACTGGCGACGCCGATGGCGGTGATGGTCGGCACCGGACGCGGCGCGAACGCGGGCGTGCTTATCCGCAATGCTGAAGTTCTGGAAGTGATGGAGAAAGTCGACACCGTGGTGGTCGACAAAACCGGCACGCTGACCGAGGGCAAACCGCGGCTGGTGAGCGCCGAAACCGTGCCCGGGGTCGAAGTCTCCATCATGCTGCGGCTGGCCGCCAGCGTCGAACGCTTGAGCGAGCATCCACTGGCCGGTGCGATCGTCGCTGGCGCCGAGGAGCGCGGACTCGGCCTTGCCAATGTCACCGGCTTCAACGCGCTCAGCGGCAAAGGCGTCGTCGGACGCGTTGAAGGCCGCGATGTCATGGTCGGCAGCGAGCGGCTCTTCGCCAGCACCGCAGTCGCCGGCGGCGGCGCCGCGACCATGATGGAGCGCGCGGCGGCGCTGCGCCGTGAAGGTCAAACCGTGATGTTCGTGATCGTCGACGGCGGCGCGGCGGGACTGGTTGGAGTCGCCGACCCGGTGAAGAAATCAACGCCGCAAGCGGTACGCGCGCTGCACGCCGCGGGCGTTCGCGTCGTGATGCTTACCGGAGACAATCGCGCCACCGCCGACACGGTCGCGCGCAGGCTCGGCATCGACGAGGTCGAAGCGGAGGTATTGCCCGAGGACAAGGCGCGCGTGGTGAAGCGGTTTCAGGCTGAAGGGCGCGTCGTCGCGATGGCGGGTGACGGTATCAACGACGCGCCGGCGCTGGCGCAAGCCGCAGTCGGACTAGCGATGGGCACTGGCACCGACGTCGCGATGCAGAGTGCGGGAATCACGCTCCTGCGCGGCGACCTGATGGGAATCGTGCGGGCGCGCAATTTGAGCCGCACGACGATGCGCAATATCCGGCAGAACCTGTTCTTCGCGTTTATCTACAACGTGGTCGGCATTCCGATTGCGGCAGGCGTGCTGTATCCATTTATTGGGCTGCTGCTGAACCCGATGATCGCGAGCGCCGCGATGAGCGCAAGCTCGATCTCGGTGGTTATCAACGCGCTGCGACTGCGCCGTGCCAAATTGTGACAAAGAGCGCCGGCAGCGGGCGGTGACAAAAAGCTTGCACCCCCGGGCGGGAAACTCGTTCGGGTAAGTTTAGCGGGCAAATCTTTACGAGCAGTTTTTGCGCCACCACGTCTGCCCAGTTGTGACGTTATACGGCTTGGAGAATGATTCCCTGCCTATCTGAGATAAAACCTGCCACTGCCGTATATGGCACATATGCGCTTGGAGAAGGCGGCTGTGCGTTTGCTATCGACGGACCCCGCCGTGCAAACTAGCCGACGTTATGGCTGAGACCGATGGGGGAACGTCGCGGCTGAGGCTGCTTTACGACCTCGGCTGCGCGTTTGCAGCGCGAATCGAGCTCGATGAACTAATTCCGTTCGTCGTCAACAAGTGCCGCGACGTGCTCAACGCCGAAGGCGTTTCCGTGATGCTGCTGGATGCGGAAAAAGGGGAGCTGTATTTCCCCTACGTTGCGGACGCCGATGCCGAGGTGGCCAAGCGGCTTTTGCGCCTGCGCTTTTCGGCCGAGCTAGGAATTGCGGGCACCGCGCTGAAGTGCGGCCAGCCAATCCGCGTCGACGACGCGCAAGCCGATCAGCGTCTTTACCACGGTATCGATCGGCAGACCGGCGTTACCACGCGCAATATCCTTGCAGTGCCGCTGGGCTCGCATCAGGGCATGATCGGCGTAATCGAGGTGATCAACAGCCGCGCCGGCACTCGCTTTGGCGACGACGACCTGCTCTTTCTCGAGGCGCTCTCGGGCAGTATCGCGATAGCGATCGAAAATGCGCGTCTGTACGCAAGCGTCAGCGAATCGGAGGCGCGGCTGCGCCGCCAGGTCGGCGCGCTCAGGCGCGATCTCGCCGAGCGCGATCGCTTCGGCGATATTGTCGGCGGCGGCCCCGCGATGGCCGAGGTTTTTCGCCTGATGGCGACTGCTGCGGCGACGCCGATTACGGTGCTGATCGAAGGCGAGACCGGCACCGGCAAAGAGTTGGTGGCGCGCGCGCTTCATCGGGCGAGCGTGCGTGCCGAGGCGCCATTTCTGGCGTTGAATTGCGCCGCGATGCCGGAGGCGCTGCTCGAAAGCGAACTATTCGGCCATCGCCGCGGCGCCTTTACCGGCGCTGTGCGCGACAACGCCGGCCTGTTTCGCGCCGCCTCGGGCGGGATCGTCTTTCTCGACGAAGTCGGCGATATGCCGTTGGCGATGCAGGCCAAGCTCCTGCGCGTGCTCGAAGGGCAGGAGGTGGTACCCATCGGTGACAGCTTCCCGCATAAGGTGGACGTGCGGGTGTTCTCGGCGAGTAATCGCGACCTGAAGGCGGAAGTCACGGCCGGCCGCTTCCGCGAGGATTTGTATTATCGGCTGGCGGTATTTCCGATCCGGCTGCCGTCGTTGCGCGAACGACGCGAAGACATTCCGTTGCTGGTTGCGCACTTCCTGGCCGCCGCTAGCGAGCGTCAGCACAAATGCCTTAGTGGCTTCGACTCGCGCTCGATGACGTTATTTCAGCGCTTCGACTGGCCTGGCAATGTGCGCGAACTGCGCAACGAGATCGAGCGTGCGGTGGCCTTGGCCGGCGAGGGCGACGCTATCGGTCCCGACCTGCTGTCGGCGCGGCTACGTGAGCCTGCCAGTTCCTCGGCG
>JBOHWJ010000567.1:0-3376 GCA_050736495.1 Binataceae bacterium (SeqCode)
CGCGTCGGACGCGCGACGCGGGCCAACGCGTGCAGTTTCGCTAACTCAGATTCTGCTTGAAGAATGAGATCGCCTTCGGCCATGCCTCCTTGGCATGTTCCGCATGGTACGATGGCCGCTCCTCGCACATAAAACCATGGTCAGCGTCGGCGTATAGAACGATTTCAGCCGGCTTGCCCGCCTTATTCAACGCATCGCGGAACTTATCGACCTCGGTAACCGGAATGAACGCATCTTTGCCGCCGAAAAAGGCGAGTACCGGACCTTTCAGCCGTTCCGCATCATCGGTCGGGGCCTTGCCGCCCGGCTGCCCCGGCCGCGTCATTCCGCCGCCATAGAACGGCACTGCGGCCACGACGTCGGGATTGCGCACCGCCGCCAGGAAGGCGCAGCGGCCACCCATGCAAAAGCCGGTTGTCCCGAACTTCGGCTTGACGCCGCCCAGCGTTTTCAGATGGTTGATCGCGGCCGTCATATCGGCGGCGGCCTGATCGTCGGTCAGCGATCCCATCAGCTTGATCGCGCCCGGCAGATCGTCGTAACCGACCACGTTGTTGGGCTGGCGGAAGTAGAGGTTGGGTGCGATGGCAAAGAAGCCCTCCGCAGCGAAGCGGTCGGTGATGTTACGGATATTATCGTTGAGGCCAAACGCCTCCATTATCACGACGATCCCGGGATACGGGCCGCCGCCCTGCGGCTGCGCCAGATGGCACGGCATCTTTTCGCCCCCGGATTGCACCATGATTTCCCGCTTGACGATTTCCATAGGTTCCCTCCCTCTTGAGCGCGTCCGTTCCGGTCCGGATGCCGGGAAAATTCGGGCCGCGCCGCCGAAGAGACTCGGTTTTGAGTTTCGCTTGCTTAGGTTCGCGAGCCGCCAGTATCAGGTTCGCCTGCCAAACTTTTTTCGCACACAACCGCCCGCCGCTCAAGCGCGCACCGCTGGTGGCGCGCGACGCGATCGGGCGGGTCACTCGCTAAGCGCCGCACCGCGCCGCTAGTATACCGTAACGCGCCGTCTGCGGCGCGCGGCACGTTCTGATGATCCCGTTGCGTGACAGCGAGGCTACGCATCGCCTCACCCTTGCCAACACTATCCTGATTCTTGCCAATTTCGCGATCTACGGGCTGGAGTTGCGGCTCGGGCAACGACTCGAGCCGCTGCTGTCGCGCTACGCGATGGTGCCGGCGCACATCGCTCACCTGAATGCGATGGGCGCGGTTGCCGCGATAGGAAGCCTTGCCACGCTGGTGACGTCGCTCTTTCTTCACGCCGGCCTGCTTCACGTTGTCGGCAACATGCTCTATCTCTTCATCTTCGGCCCGGCGGTCGAAGAACAGCTCGGCCACCTGCGTTTCCTATGGTTCTATCTGCTCGCGGGGATTATCGCGGGACTGGCGATGGTCGCGATGGGACCGGAGTCGCGCGTCGCCGTGATCGGTGCGAGCGGTGCGATTGCGGGTGTGCTCGGCGCCTACTTCATATTGCATCCGCGCGGCCGCATCCTCGGCGTGCTGTTCATCTGGTCGTTCGAGGTTCCGGCGGCGGCCTGGCTACTCTTATGGTTCGCGGTGCAGCTTTATTCGGGGATACAAACGGGAGCGCGAGGACCGCTGGCAGGCGGAGTGGCGTGGTGGGCGCACGTCGGCGGATTTCTTTTCGGCGTCGCGCTCGGTCCGCTGCTTGCGCGTGCGCCAGTTCCGCGGATGCGCAAGCGCCGCACCTGACTTATCGACAGGTGTGAAGGAATCTTGCGGTTTCGACCACCCTGTTTGAGCGGCGTGCTTGCCGATGCGCGCGCTGTTCCGGATACTGATTTTCATCCGCGCGGCTTCATGTGCTCAACCCACGTGCGGATGCGGAGGACCTGAGTTCGGAGGTGTAGTGGCGGCGGTGGCGGACGATATCCTAAGGCGAGTTCCTCCCCAGAATATCGAGGCCGAGCAGTCGGTGCTCGGCGCGATTCTGCTCGACAACGACGCCATTAATCAATCGCTCGAAATCCTGAGCGCCGACGATTTCTATCGCGAGCCGCATCGCGAAATCTTCCGCGCAATGGCGGAGTTGAGCGATCGCAATCAGCCGGTCGACGCCATCACACTGAGCGATACGCTGCGCACCAAGGGCGCGCTCGAAGCGATTGGCGGACCGGCCTATATCGCGGAACTCGCGGCCGGCGTGCCGACCGCCGCCAACGTCGCCCATTACGCCCGCATCGTGCGCGAAAAGGCGGTGCTGCGCAGCCTCGCTTCGGTTGCGACTGAAATCGCCGGCGGCGCCTACGACGGTCCCGTCAACGTCGACGAGTATCTCGACCTGTCCGAACACAAGCTCTTCGAAATTGCCGAACGCCGCATCAAGCCGTCATTCCATTCGATGCGCGAGTTGAGCACGGAGTCGCTCAAGCTGCTAGAGAAGCTCTACGAGCGGCGCGAACTCGTCACTGGCGTGCCAACCGGCTTCGAAGACCTGGACCGTATCACCGCCGGGCTGCAACCGGCCGACCTGGTTATCATCGCGGCGCGTCCGAGCATGGGCAAAACCGCGCTTGCGCTCAATATCGCCGCGCACGCGGCGACGCGCACCGATCCCAAGGTCGGCGTCGCGTTCTTTTCGCTCGAAATGTCGAAGGAGCAACTGGTGTTGCGCATGCTCTGTTCGGAGGCGCGCGTCGACAGCGCACGCGCGCGTAACGGGTTTCTCTCCGCCGACGACTTTACCAAGCTCGCGCGCGCGGCCGGCGAGCTCTACGACGCACCCATCTTTATCGACGACAATTCCGACACCACGGCCATCACGCTCAAGGCCAAATGCCGCCGCCTGATGCGCGAGCGCAACAGCAACCTCGGGCTCATTATCGTCGATTACCTGCAACTGATGCGGCCGGCGCGCCCGGGTGAACGGCGCGACACGGAAATCGCCGACATCTCGCGTTCGCTCAAGGGACTCGCCAAGGAACTCAAGGTGCCGGTGGTCGCGCTCTCGCAGTTGAACCGGCAGGTCGAATCGCGTCCCGACCGCCGCCCGCTGCTCGCCGATCTGCGCGAATCAGGCGCAATCGAACAGGACGCCGACGTGATCGCCTTCATCTATCGCGACGAGATGTACCATCGCGACAGCAAGGAGCCGGGCGTGGCCGAAGTGATTGTCGCCAAGCAGCGCAACGGCCCCACCGATACCGCCAAGCTCACCTATTTGAGCCAGTACACGCGCTTCGAGAATTACGCGGCAGAGAGCGGCTACTTCGAAGACGCCAACGGCTGACTTCGCGTCTCGCCGCGCCCTGGCACATCGGATCGCGTGTCCACGTTGATCGCGCGATTGCGTGCCCGGCGCGACTCGCGTTAAGTTGCCGCCAGTATCTGTGCGGAGGCT
>JBOHWJ010000568.1:0-6334 GCA_050736495.1 Binataceae bacterium (SeqCode)
GGGCGCACCCGCGGCGAGATCGTGCGCACGCGCTGGATGATTGCCAGCGCGATGGCGGTGACGCTGATCGACTACCTGCGCTGCCTCGGCAATGGCTTCGTCTTCGACGATCACGAAATGATCGTCATCAATCGCTATCTGCCGCAGTGGTCGTTCATCTGGAAATCGCTGGTCAACGACTCGTGGTGGTTCCGCGATCCCCATCATCTGCCGCAAAGCTCGTATTACCGGCCCCTCCAGGACATCTGGTTCGCGCTCAATTACCACGCCTTTGGCCTCAGCCCGACCGGGTGGCACGCGACCATGATCGTGCTTCATCTGGCCGCAGTGTGGCTGGTCTTCAAGATCGCGCTCAGCCTGACCGAAAGCGCCTGGACCGCATTTTTCACCGCATTGCTGTTCGGCGTAGTCCCGGTTCACGCCGAAGCGGTGGTATGGCCTTCGGCGATTCCGCTGCCATTGAGCGGCGTCTTCGAGCTTGGCGCGCTCTACCTATTGATCACGCGCATCCGCGCGCCGCGCCGCAATCTGGCCACGTCACTAATCCTGTATGCGGGCGCGTTGCTGAGCCACGAGAGTGCGGTCGCATTCCCCGGACTGGCCGCCGCTTACCTGTTTTTCCTGGAAGAACGGCCGCACCGCGACGAATCGCTGTCGCCGGCGCGCGGCGATGAGCCCGGCGCCGTCGGCGCTGTGAACGTGCTCGCCGCTTTTGGCAAACGCCTGTGGCGCACCGCCGCCGGCACCGCCCCGTTCGCGGCGATGATGGCGGTCTATCTGTTGATCCGCCTCGCCGTGCTGGGCTTTATCAGCCGCCCCAATGCGGCTGGCCATGTGGCCGTGGCGCAGGTACTGCTAACGATCCCAGCCGTCCTCGTGCGCGACCTGGTTCTGCTGATCGCGCCCTGGCGCGACGGCCCCTCTCATCGGCTGCACTTCGTTAACAGTCCGGCCTCGCCGCATTTCTATCTGCCACTGATCGCGCTGGCCGTGGTGACGGCACTGATCACGCTCGATCGCTCGAAGCATCGCCGGCTTCATCGCTTCTGCGCCGCCTGGATGGTGCTCGGCGTAGTGCCCGAGCTGAACCTCGGCGGCATTTTCGCGTTGGCTCTGGTGCAGGACCGGTATCTATATCTGCCCGCGATGGGATGGTGCCTGCTGGTCGCCGACATCATGGTGACGGTTGCGCACGGCAGCGAGGCGCGCGCCAGAGTTTGCGTGGCCGCGGGCGGGGCGCTGGCAATGCTCTACGCGGTCGTGCTGTTCAACGTTCAGGGTTTCTGGCACGACGAAGTGCGGCTGTTCACACGTTGCATCCAGGAGTTTCCGGATAGCTCCCTATGGCATCTGCGGCTGGGGATGGCGCTGGAGGCGCGCGGCGATCTCGCCGGCGCATTGAATCACATGCGCATCTCGAGCCGCCTCGATCCGGGTAGCGGCGCCGCGCAATTCGACGCGGGCCAAATCGAGGCGCGCCTGGGCGACTACAAGGCCGCTGCGCGCGATACTGCCGCGGGACTGTCGCACATTCCCAATGCTCCGGCCAACGCCTACGTCAGCCTGGCGACGTTCTATGCGGTCGCCGGCGATTCGGCGCAAAGCGAGGCCGCGCTCAAGCGGGCAGCCGCGACGCCGGGAGGTGCCGAGGACGCCGCCCTCGGACGTGTGCAAATCCTGCTGATGCGAAAGGACGGCGCCGGCGCCGAGCGGATCCTCGATGACATGAGCCGTCACTACCCCAACGACGCGCGCGTGTGGTACGCGCTCGGCCTTGCCCGCGCCGCACAGGCCAATTACACGGGAGCCCTCGGCGCCTACCGCCAGGCAAGCTCGATTGCCCCGCGTAGCTCGCCGCCATACATCGGCGCCGCCTTCGCCCTCGATAAGCTTGGTCGCGGCGCCGAGGCGATTCGCGATTGCCGGACCGCGCTTGCGGTCGCCCCCGGTAATCGCCAGGCGCTCGCCATGCTGGGCCGTCTCGAAGGTGCCAGGCGGCACTAGCCGCGCGTGACCGCCCCCACTTGCGAGAGGAACTGTCACCGCGCAAGGGCAAGCGCTATCGGAGAGCAAGCGCGCTGGTTAATCCGCCCGCATACCTAATCGAGTGCCATTTAGTCGCCGGATTACGGCTATGGGCGCACATACCGAAAGGGACGTTAGTATAAACTGACTCACGGAACGCCCTTTCGCCGCGCAATCCGCTTAACCGACCCAAGTGCCGTGCCGGGATGAGTATGATATAGATGTTGAATTGGTACTTTGCGGCATCGGTACCCGCCGAATCGGTTCGGCAGCCAGCTATGGTGGTTGATTTGATAGAAGCGCGCGAGCGGATGGTGGTCGAGCAGCTCGAACGCCGCGGTATCAAGGACCAGCGGGTGTTGGCGGCGATGCGCGCGGTACCGCGTGAGCGCTTTATTCCGCCTGAATACGCCGAGCATGCCTACGATGACGGCCCGCTCCCGATCGGTTTTTCTCAGACTATTTCGCAGCCCTACATGGTCGCGCTAATGAGCGAAGTGGCGGCCTGCACCGGCAGCGAACGGGTACTCGAAATCGGCACCGGGTCGGGTTACCAGGCCGCTGTTCTCGCGCGGCTGGCCGCAGAGGTTTATTCGATCGAGTATCTGGAGAGTCTGCACGATCGCGCGCGTCTCATCCTGGCCGCGATCGGCGCCACCACGGTGATGCTGCGCTGCGGCGACGGCTCGGAGGGATGGATCGAAGCCGCACCCTTCGACGCCATCCTGGTGACCGCCGCGATGCCGGGAATCGTCCGTCCGCTGCTCGATCAGCTTGCTCCGGGCGGCCGTCTGGTCGCGCCTATCGGTGAAGACGAATTGCAAACCCTGGTCAGAATTGGCCGTGTCAACGGCTCCTGGCAGGAGGAATATTTTGGCGAATGCAAATTCGTCAAGATGGCCGGGAAGTACGGCTTCAAAGACGAAGCCCCGTGATAGCGGAGTAGGGTTTGGGCTTTGGTGGTGGAGTGGCGGAGGAAAGACCAATCGGCGCAACGACGGCGGCGAATCCCATGAATGGAACTTTGCCGTCCGCATATGCGACTTTGCAATTTTCGCTGGCGCTGTTCCTTGCGATCGCGGCTGGCGGATGTTTCGGCCCGCCCGTTCCGCAACGTGCGCAATCCGCTCAGCGTCTGACGCACACCGTCATACCCGGCGAGACCATCTATCATATTGCGCGCGAATATGGCGTCAGCGGCGAGCGCCTGATGACGCTCAACCGCATTTCCGATCCACGCGATTTACGTGTCGGCCAGACCCTGATTATACCAGGCCATGGTTTCGCCGCCGCTTCGGCTTTCGGCATCCCCGGCGAATGGTCGGTGCCGCGCGCGTCGCGCCAATTCGGATGGCCGATAACCGCGGGCGTGGTCTCGTCACCGTTCGGGATGCGCCACGGCGTCATGCATGACGGGGTTGATATCGCGGCGCCAGTCGGCACACCGGTGCTGGCGGCTGACGACGGCGTCGTCATTTATTCGGGTCATCTGCGCGGTTACGGCAACGTGATTATCATCCGCCACAGTGAGAATTACGTGACCGTATACGGCCACAACAGCGTCGACCTCATACGCGAAGGTGCGCGCGTCAGCCGCGGACAGGAAATCGGTGAGGTGGGCGAGACCGGGCGCGCCACCGGCCCCAATCTTCATTTCGAGGTGCGCTACAAGAATCATGCGCAAAACCCGCTCGCCTTTCTGCCCACTCCGGAACCGCAAAACCATATCAGCTTCGCCCGCAATGGTGGCTCCTAAGCGCACCCGCCGGGCTGTCATATCGCCGTCGCACAAATGAAACTCGCCTTTTCCCGCGCCTGCTAGTATCCTGACGCCCGGCGCGGGAGGCGCCGCGATTGCACCCGTGATGACCAGCGAAGAGTTCAGAAAACTGATCCGCGATATTGCTGATTTCCCGCAACCGGGCATCCTTTTCCGTGACATCACGCCGCTTATCGGCGACGCGTGCGGCCTCGCCGCCGCAATCGATCAGATCGCCCTGCCTTATCTCGGTAAGGTCGATATGGTGCTCGGGATCGAGTCGCGCGGCTTCATCTTCGGCGCCCCGATCGCGTACCGGCTCGGCGTCGGCTTCGCGATCGCGCGCAAGCCGGGCAAGCTTCCTTTTCGTACCGTCAGCGAAACCTACGAACTCGAGTACGGCAGCACTTCGCTCCATCTCCACGCGGACAGCCTCGCTGGCAAGTCGCGCGTGCTCGTCGTCGACGACCTGCTCGCGACCGGAGGCACCGCGCTCGCCGCGATTCGGCTTGCCAGGCGGCTCGGGGTGGAGGTTGTCGGATGCGCGTTCGTGGTCGAACTCAAGTTTCTCAAGGGCCGCGAGCGGCTCAACCCTGTTAGCTGCTTCTCGCTGGTCCAATATGATTAACGCATAGATGCCGGAGCACGCCGGCTGCGAGGTACGCTCCCGTGGGGCGGACCGCGGGCGGGTGGATTCGCGGCCATGTCCGCAGGGCTCATCGTGGAACCGGCGAAAAACGCGCTCTCATTCGATCGGCGGCGGCTGCTTATAGTGCTGGTGGCGGCGGCGGTCTACTTTGCCGTCGAGCTTGCCGGTGGAATCTACGCCAACAGTCTCGCGCTGATGACGGACGCGGTCCACATGCTGACCGATATCGTGGCGCTATGCTTGAGCCTGCTGACACTGTGGGTCTCCAGCCGCCCGGCCACCGTCGGCAAGACCTACGGATACGTGCGCGCCGAAATCCTGGGCGCACTGTTCAACGGCCTCTTCCTGTGGCTGTTGGTCGGCTTTATCTGGTTCGAAGCCGTCAGCCGACTGAGCCATCCGCCCGAGGTCCAAGGGTTCACCGTGATGGCGATCGCGGCGGTCGGTATTATCGTCAACAGCTTCTCGGCCTGGATGACACGTGGCAATGTCCGCACTGGGCAGGCCGGGATGGCAGTTCGTGCGGTATTCGTTCATGTCATTTCGGACCTGGTCGGCTCGATCGGCGTTTTGGCCGCGGGCGCTCTGGTCTATTTCACCGGATGGAACCGGGCCGACCCCGCCGTCAGCCTGCTCATCGGATGCCTTATTATCTTTGGCTCGTGGGGCTTGGTACGCGACGGGGTCGACATCCTGATGGAGTCGGTGCCGGGACACATCGACCTGGACGAATTGCGCGACGACCTGCTCGCCGTCCAAGGCACCGAAGAGGTGCACGATTTGCACGTATGGTGCCTGACGAGCCGTCAGTTCGCATTATCGGCGCATGCGGTGGTGGCGGAGGGCGTCAACCACGACGAGGTGCTGGCGGACATGTCGCAAGTGCTCGAGCGCAAGTTTAATATCCGTCACATGACGGTGCAGCTCGAACGCGACAATCGGCGTGAACACGAACCCGACCATTTCTGACGCGTGCTTGCGCCGCGCCTGGTGACAACAGACGCAGGCTGAAACTCGCCCTTCAACAGCCTGCGGAGAGCAAAAGCGGCTCAGGGCCTTTGCGGTGATTTAGCGGTAAAGTGAAGCATAGTCTGAAACGCCGGAGGTTGAACGATGCGCCCCGAAACCACCCTGTTTTACGATGTCGATACCCAGCGCGATTTTATCCTGCCTGACGGCCTGTTGTGTATCCCAGGCACCGACCGCATAATTCCACGGCTGCGGACGCTGACGGAGCTTGCGCGGCGGCTCGGCATCCGAATCGTCGCGTCGACCGACCGTCATTTTCCCGGCGACCCGGAGCTCAAGCGCAATGGCGGTGACTACCCTGACCATTGCATGGACGGCACTCTCGGCCAGCGCAAAATCGATGCGACCGCGCCGCTCGATCCAATGTTCGTTGAGAACCGGGACTTGAGCGAGGCGGAAGTCACCAGCGCCGTCGACCATCGCGGCGAATTGGTGCTGGAAAAGCAGCGTTTCGATGTTTTCGCCGGAAATCGCAACGCCGCAACGCTGCTGAGACGGCTGTTAGAACGCTACGAAAACGTCGTCGTTTATGGCGTCTATTCGGAAGTATGCGTCGCGGATGCGCTTCGCGGCCTGCTGAAATTTGCGCCCAAACTGCACGTCGTGGGCGATGCGATTGCCGATATCGGCGCGGCTGGTGATTCATTGAGGCGCCAATGGCAGGCGGACGGCATCGAACTGCTGACCTTGGCGGAGCTGGAATCGCGCCTCACGGGAGCCACCATCGGCTCTGCGGCGAATCGCTAGCTCAAGTGTCAGTATACACCCGCCCGCAATATTCACGCATTCCCGCTTCAGCAAAGGCCACACGCCGCCCGGGCAACCACACCTCGCGCCTCACCAGGTCTCGATTGCGGCGAGCAACTCACGCG
>JBOHWJ010000569.1:0-3696 GCA_050736495.1 Binataceae bacterium (SeqCode)
CTTCAACATTTCCTCGCGGGTTTGAATCGGCGCGCAGGGAACCTGCTCGCGGTCAAGGCGCTCAAGCCATTCCTTTGAGGTTTTGGCCTTCAGCACTTCGGCCGTGAGTTCGAGCCGCACATCGGCGTTTCTGACCCGGTCCGCCGGCGTCTTGAAGCGTTGATCGATTAGCCATTGCGGACGTTCGAGCGCGCGGCACATCCCCGCCCATTCCAGATCGGAGACGGCCCCAGCCGTGATATAGCCATCTGAGGTCTCGAAGACCAGGTCGCGCACGTCCGGTGGGCGCACGGCCGCCTCGCTGCTCGGATCCATAAATGTGTAGCGCGCCATCGACTCAGGCCATAGGAACGCGACCACCGCGTCGAGCATCGCGAGCCGCACGTGCTGGCCTTTGCCGGTGCGTTGGCGGGCGAGTAGCGCCGCAGTTATCGCCTGCGCCGCCGTCAGGGCCGTGACCTTGTCGGGTACGATCACGCGCATCATCCGCGGCCGGCCACTTACCGGATCGCCCTGGATCGACGCCAATCCCGACAGCGCCTGAATAACGGGGTCGTAGGCGCGCTTATGGCTGTACGGTCCCGACTCACCGAAGCCGCTGATCGATACGTACACCAGATCAGGCTTGACCGCGCGCAGCGCCTCTTCGCCAATTCCCATCCGCTCGACCGCGCCTGGGCGGAAATTCTGGACGAACAGATCGGCGCTCTTAACCAGGCGTTTGAGCAGCGCAACTCCGTCGCTTTTTTTGAGATCGATCACAATCGAACGTTTGTTGCGATTGGCGACAGCGAAAGTCGGCGCCATTCCGCGCCGCCGCCCGCCCAATGCCCGCGTCAAATCGCCCGTGGCCGGCGGTTCGACCTTGATAACGTCCGCGCCTTGATCGCCCAGAATCATCGTCGCCATCGGGCCCGAGATCATCTGGGTTACGTCGATAATGCGAAAGCCTTCGAGCGGTCCTGCCATGGCCGAGGCACTCCTTATCAATGCGCTATCGTGCACGATACCTCGCGCGATACCATGCACCGCACGCTCCACGACCTCCGGCCCGGTGAATTCAGGCAAGGGCGCCGTGAGCGCGACTATCGCGATAATGACACGAAAGGCAGTAAGTGGAAGCCGGGCGAGCCTGAATTATCGGAGCCACCAATGGCGGACACGCCCGGTGTCGACGTGGACGAAATCCGAATGCGGATAGTAGCCGACACCGCCACCGCGCAACGCCAGTGCGACCCGTTCGACCATCGAGAGCTGCCGCCCCGGCAGGTTGATGTCGGAGGCCTGTCCCTGGGTATGCATACTGTGGCGGGCAACGCCCTCCTTGAACGACGCCAGCCATGCGTTGGTCGCGGCGGTACGATAGCCGGAGATAAGTGTGAACGGGTGATTGGTGTCGAGCCGCGTCCGGATATCGTACAGCAGGTCGAGTAGATGCGGGTCGATGTCGATGACCTGGTTGGCGCGGAAATCGCGGAAAAAGTAATTGACTTCGCTGAGCGCCCCCGGCACGTAATCGCCGTTTTCCCAATAAACCGTATTGAGGCTTTCGCCCGTATGCGGATTGTACATCGAGAGCGGGCGCGCGCCTTGCATGTGGAGGCTGGGGCTAGCGTTCGTGCCGGCGGGAATGAGTCTCGGCGCTCGGCGCCGCGGCTTGTAGCGAATCGGCGCGAGCGCTTGCACGCGGACCCATTCGTCGGCCAGGGCGGCGGCGGGACTCAGGACGGAACTGGCCGCGATCGCCGTGACGGTGAGCGCACCCGCCTTTAGCAGCCGGCGCCGGCTTATCAGGGCTTCAAGTTTCGCGTTGAATTCGCCGTCCATCGTGTTCCTCCGCCAGCCTCAACTGCCACCGGCGATAGACATCGTGGGCAATTCCGTGCCTACGTTCGATTACCGTCTTAGCTTCGGGCTAGTCAAGCATTACCGTTTGGCCCGCATAAGTCAGCCATTTTTCTAGTGGCGCGGCGCATGCACCGGCACGGCGCGCAAGGGGCCGCGTGATGCATCGGGCCGCATGAATAACGCGGCGGAATTGGCGGCGGTATGCGCCGCGCCGCGGTAGTCAGTTGAAATGACGCTCGATATAGTCGAGCGCAGCTTCGAGATCGGACAGGATTTTGGTGCAGAATCGAATCATCCAGGGCGAGCAATCGGCGTAGCTGTATGGGCTGAAGGCGATCACGAATTTGCCCAGGTCATGACTTGCGTAAAAAACCTCCATCGCTGTGCCGAGCGAGGGTTTGCAATAATTCACCAGTAGCAAGTCGGCGTCGCGTACGTCCTGCAGGTCGAATTCAACGATCTCGTTAGCCGAATCGATTTCGCGGTCGCGGAAATTGCGCCGCAGCGGATCGAGCAGGATGAAGCGGCCGGCTAGCCGCTCCTTGGCGCGTGTGCGCCAGTCTTTGGCCGCGGCCGCTTCCGCGTCCATGATGGGCCCGCACAAGTAAATTCGCATCGGCGATGCCGCCATAGCGCATCAAGTTAGCATACCGGCGGCGCCCGAACAGCGCCGCCCTAGCGGTTGAATCAACCACCGCGGGTAGGCTTCGTGCGGCTTACTTGATCCCGCCAACATCAGCGCTCAGATGCTTACCAGCGGATCATCACAAAGCCGCGTGATGCAAATTGCGCCGCGCGGGTAAATGACGATCTAATCGCGTCGGTCTCATTTGGAACTGCCGAGAATCCGCCCCTCGCATCGGGCTAGGCGATTTGTGAAAGTGATGACTCATAAGGAGGAGAGAGCCATCCAGACCTGTAAATGCAGCACGCTACCTGCTTATCCATACGGCCTTTGGCACATCTGATCGTGCCGACCGGCACCCCGCTGGCTAAGCGGTGAGCGCACAAGTCCACAGCAAAAACGAAGCGCGCAAACGCGGCCGAGTCATGGCCGTGTGGCGCACAGTCTGCGAGCGCGCGCCGTTCGTGCCAAGAACGAATTGTCCTCGGCGCAGCTTAGACGGTCAGTAATGTCATAAGGGGAGGGGCAAATAAAAAGTCGGCTTTCCGGTTTCCGCTCACGGAAGCGAGCCCTGAAGTACTGAGACTTGGGGCACCGTTCAACTTACCATAGACAAGGATATCGAAGACGGCCGAGTCGTTCTCGGCTCGGGTGTCGTCAAGAACTACAGTTTCACGGTTTCGGATACGATCCAGGCTGGAATAAACGCAAGCTCGTCGCAAAACATGCCTTACGGTATCAGTGGCATCAATGTAGCGCAGTATGCCGGCGGAATGCTGCCAGTCGGCACGCTCGCCGATCTGGTAGTGGGCTACTGGTATGACGGAACAGTTGGCTATAAGGGTTTTGTCTATGATCCCGCCACGGCTAACCTTGTAACACCCGCACTGGACTGCAATGGTGAAGCGTCAACATACTTGCAGGCGGTTAACAACGCTGGGCTCGCGGTCGGCTATTACTATGACAACAGCGGCCTCTCGCATGCGTTCACCATAGACACAAATTCAGGAGACACTTGTAATCCGCTGCCGTTTTCCTGCCCCGACTGTGTGGCGCTTGGCATCAATGATGCCGGATGGATAGTCGGGGCCGAGAACGCCGACTCCAATAACCCGCAGGGCTTTGTTTATAAGCCCGGTCAATCTCAACCTCTGCTCCTGAATCTGGGAGCATGGAGTGAGATCAGTGGAGTTAACGGGCAGGAGTTAATCACCGGCTGGTAC
>JBOHWJ010000570.1:0-2782 GCA_050736495.1 Binataceae bacterium (SeqCode)
ATGTCGAACGGCTCAAACGGCTCTCCAGTTCCATCGCTAATCGCGGCTACCGGCCGATGAAGCGGCGGCGCGGCGCGGGCAGCGGCGCCGACTCGACGACCGCCACGATTTCGCGCGCCATGGCGTCGAGGGTGAACGCGCGCAGCGTCCGGCCCAGCGGTTCGACGCGCCTTCTGAATGCGCCGATATTGTCGCGCCATTGTAGCAGCCGCGCGGCCAGATCATCGACGCTGCCGGGGCCGGCGATGAGCAAATCGCCAAGATCGGCGGGATAGCGTTCGGCGATGCCCGCCGACGCGCTCACCAGCGCGGGCACTCCCGCGCAGATGGCTTCCTGCACGTTGACACCGTAGGCCTCGTAACGGACGGGGCTCACCAGCAGGTCGGCGGCGGCGAGCAGGTCGGCGACATGGCGCGTGAAGCCGAGCATGGTGACGCGGTGGCCGAGGCCGGCGGCGGCGATCGCATGGCGCCATCCGGGGAGCGCGCGGCCACCACCCGCCGCTATCAGGTCGGCGTCCCATCCGGGACGCGCGCACAGGCGCTGCCATGCCGCCCACAATAGGTCGAAGCCCTTATTCGAGTCGTGGCCCAGCGCGCCAACGAAGGCGACCAGCGGGCGCGCCGCGGATTTGCCGAGCCGCACGCGCGCGGCGGCGCATCGCTCCGGCGTGGGCGGCACGCAATGCGCGTCGGCGCCGGGATAAACGGTGTGGATGCGCGCGGGGTCGAGGCCGAGATGGTCGATGAGGTCGGCGCGGGTCTTGTTGGAATTCGCGATCACCACGCGGGCGTCGCGCAGCGCGCACAATTCACGCCGTTTGGCCTCGAATTTGAACGCGCGATTCTTGGCCTTGAACCACAACGGCGCCTGCTCATCGCAGACCGGCCAGGCGTGATGGACGCAATGGACCCAGTTGACATCGGGCCAGATGCAGTTGCCGCCGTTGACGACCACGCGCGCCCGCGGCCACTTCTCCTTCACGTACGCCGCCACCGTCCACGCGGTACGCTCGAGCGTCCATTGCGCGAGGAACGATCCGGCCGGCCGGCGCGCGCGATGAACCGTCACACCGGGATCCTTGGCGATATGCGAATCGACGCGATAGCTCACCAGATGCAGTGGAATGCCGCGCTGGCGCAGATGCAATGCGAGCGCGGCGTTGGCGCGGTCCATCGCGCCGCTATCATGGAAGCCGCCGGCCACAATCACCCATGGCGCGGGCGGCGCATCATGCGCCTGCGGCATCGCGGCCGATTCGTGCGTAACGAGCATCAACCATCCATCAGCTAAGCGTGATAAAACATGGCGCCGGCGCGGCGCCGTTCCGACGCGCGATAGCGCGTCACCGCTTGCGTCACTGGCACCATCGCGGGCGCGGCCAGCCAGCCCACGAACATCAGCATCACCGCGGTGCCGGGGATGGCGGTCAGCATCCCGGTTCCGATCATGCCTTCGGCGAACGCCAACATGCAGACGAAGCGCGCCAGCCATCGCGCCAGGTACCAGCGTTCGCTCTCGCGCGGCGACGGCCGTGTGAAGATCCAAACGATGAACGCCACCCACAGCAGCAGGCCGGGGATACCCTCTTCCAGCATGATGCGCGCGTAATCATTCTCAATTCCGATCGGGTTCTTGATGAGTCCCTGGAGAAAATAGGGCATGCTGGTGCCGCCGCCGCCGAGCCCGTTGCCCATCGGATATTCGACCATCAAATCGAGAAAATCATCGTTGACGCTGCCCTCGATGCGGTTTTCGACATAGCCGGTGTTGTTGAGCGTGGTGAAGCGTTGCAGGCGCGGCACCATCGACACCACCAGGGCGACGCCGCCGATGATCGCGATCCATCCGGCGACCGGCAGCGCGCGCATCCGGCCCGAGAAACACACGCCCACGATCAGCATGATGAGGATAACGGCCTGCGTGCGCGAGGCGGCGAGGAATACGCCCAGGGCGGCGGCGGCCAGCGCCGCGAGGAACAGGTAACGCTGGGAGCGTTGGCGCAGCTTCAAGCTAAGCGCGCCCGCCAATAGCGGCACACTCGCGGTCATCATGCCGGCGTAGGCGGCCGAACTGGTGAATATCGCCGGTATGCGGAAGACGAAGGTCTGTCCGGCGCGAACGTCCTCGCTCATGTAGATGATCCGGGTGACGGCGCTGAAGGGGTAAAAGCGCGTCAGGCCGAAATGGACCTCGGCCAGGGCGAAGCCCAACGCAACCAGGTTCAGCCACGCCAGCGTCCATGCGAGGTTGTACCAATCCTGGTTCTCGAGCATCGCGCCGATCAGCAGAAACGGCAGAAAGAAGATCGCCCCGCGCAATCCGACCAGTTGCACCAGCGGGTTTTGAATCGGTACGAGGAACAGCAGCAGCGGCCATGCCACCAGGCATACGATCCAGGGCATCAGCGGGCGAATCCGGATGCGCGCGATGCGTGTCAGCGGACGCGCCACGATCGCCAGGTACAAGCCCGCCGCGCCGGCATCGAAGATGAAATGCGATGCCGCCTGCAGCACGTTGGCGCGCAGAATGCCGTAGAAGCAGCCGACCACGATGACGGCGGCGACGCCGCGCCATAGCGCTTTGCGCCCCTGCACGTAGCAGAGGATGAAGGCCGCAAGACATAGGGCGATCGAGGTCATGTTGGTGCGAGACTGCCGGTGACCCTTTGCATGAAAAGACAGAGTGTATCGCCGGGCATACCGTTCGGGAGCACCATCGAGAGCGCTCGCAAGACCAGACGAACAGTGAAACGACTGCCCTTACTGCGGTTCTCGGGGT
>JBOHWJ010000571.1:0-6318 GCA_050736495.1 Binataceae bacterium (SeqCode)
CAATGTCGCGCTGCCCTACATGCAGGGCAGTTTCGCCGCGAGCGTCGACGAGATCACTTGGGTGTTGACCAGCTACCTGGTTGCCAACGGCATCATGATCCCGATGACCGGATTCATTTCGGCGCGCTTCGGCCGCAAGCGTTACTTCATGATCTCGGTGCTGGTGTTCGTGGTGGCCTCGGCGCTGTGCGGCGTGGCGCAATCGCTGCCGCAAATGGTGGTGTTTCGGCTGCTGCAGGGTGCGGCGGGCGCGGCGATGATTCCGTCGTCGCAGGCCATCCTGATGGAGACCTTTCCGCCCAACGAGCAGGCGCTGGCGATGGCGACATGGGGGCTCGGCCTGATGGTCGCGCCGATCCTCGGCCCCACGCTGGGCGGATGGATCACGATGAACTGGAGCTGGCGCTGGAACTTTTACATCAACCTGCCGGTCGGCGCGATGGCGTCGCTGATGGTTTACCTGTTCGTTCACGACCCTTCGTACCTGAGAAAACAGAAAGCGACTGGCGGCCGTATCGACTGGGTCGCGATCATTCTTTTAACGATCGGGCTTGGATTTCTGCAAATCGTGCTCGACCGCGGCCAGCGCGCGGATTGGTTCGATGCCGCCTGGGTGCGTTACTTCACGCTGGTGTCGATTGGCTCCTTCATCGTCTTGACCCTTTACGAATTGCGCTTTCCCGAGCCCATCCTGCAGTTGCGGCTGTTCAAAATACCGGAGTTCACCGTGTCGGTGTTGATGGTCACGGTGATGATGTCGGCACTGTACGGCGTCAACCTGATGAATCCGCTGTTCCTGCAGGAGTTGATGGGCTACGACGCATGGCAGGCGGGGCTCGCGGTGGCCTCGCGCGGCATCGGCGTGACCGTCGCCATGATCATGGTGGGGCAGCTCGCGCGCGCCGGCTACGATACGCGCCCGTTAATCGGTGTCGGATGCGTGATCGCGGCATACGCGGCATGGCAGATGTCGCATTGGGACCTGACGGTGAGTTTCAGCGCGATGCAGTGGCCGATAGTCCTGTTCGGCGTGGGCGGCGGACTTCTTTTTCCGCTGCTGACGGCGGCGGCTTTCACCGGCGTTTCGCGCGAGCGGATGGGCTACGCCTCGAGTCTCTACAACATGCTGCGGAACACGGGCGCGGCGATTGGGGTCTCACTCGTCAGCAATATGCTGACCGCGCACCAGCAGATCCATCAGGCCGATCTGGCGCGGCATTTCTCGATTTTCGACGCGTGGCGGATGAGCCATAGCGCGGCGCGGATGCCGGGCGCGCCATCGTTCAACGTGATGAATCAACTGGTGACGGGGCAGAAGCAGGGGCTGGAGATGGTCTATGGGACCATCCAAACGCAAGCGAGCCTGTTGTCGTTCAACGACGTTTATCGCCTGTTCGCTTTCGCGGTGCTGATTATCGCTCCGCTGTTTATTTTCTTCCGGCGTCCACCGACCAAGCACGACGTTCCTGTGCATTGAGGACGCGCCACGCTTCATGGATGGCCGCGAGTCAGTCGCGAGCGAGATCAATGAGGGCACGGGCACATTCGACCGGCTTGGTGAACATTAACTCGTGGCCGGACTTGATTGAACGCGTGGTTGGGTTTTTGAGACGGTTCGAAAATCCCGGATGCCAAATCCTGGGATCATCAAAGACCAGATCGTCCTCACAGATCAGGTAACTGGTCGGCAGATTGAGTTGGTGGAATTCCTTCATGCGCATTGGCTCCCGCATCGGTGCGGCCGGCTCCGGAACCAGCCCGGCGTAGACGAAGTCCTGCAAGTCGCGCGAGCCGTCCTGAATGAAGGCGCTGCGAAAGCGCTCCGGCGCCATCGTGAAGGCGGGCGCGCCCTCGGCCAAGCCGCGAATCTCAGACACATGCGAGCCCATGCGTGAAACGGTTTCATCGCCCGTGGTGGCGCCGTCCTCGATGACCAGCGCCGAGACGAACACCACCCGTTTCATCCGCCTGGGAATCCGCGCGGCCACGCCGGGAATCGTGATGCCGCCGAGGCTGTGGCCCACCAGCACGACGTTTCTCAAGTCGCGCCGCTCGATGAAGCTGACCACGCTTTCGATATACGCCGCGCGCGTTACATTGGCGGGATCGCAGGAATTGGCGCCATGGCCCGGCAGGTCGACCGCGAACGCGCGCTGGCCGTTGCGTTCGAGTTCGCGCATCACCGCCTCCCAGCACCACGCGCCATGCCAGGCGCCGTGAATCAGCACGTAATCGTCAGCCATCGCTAGCCTCCGGGCCGTGATCTCGCTCGAAAATCTAGTCATCACACCGCGCGTATGTAAAGCCGGAAACTCATCGGGCGGGCGCATCGGCGCGCCGTACGCTGTCGGCTGTCGGCGCTTCGCGCGATCAGCCGGTGTTGCCGGGATCGAGACGGTCGCGCAGATGGTCGCCGAGGAAGTTGAATGACATCACGGCGAGAAAAATGAAGATGCCGGGAATCAGGATCCACGGATAGCGCGACAGGCTTTGCGGATTCTGCGCCGCGGCAAGCAGGTTGCCCCAACTCGAAGCCGGCTCCTGGATTCCGAGTCCGAGCAGCGAGAGCGCGCTTTCACCGAGGATAAAGCCGGGAATCGAGAGCGTTGCCGCCACGATCGCGTAGCCCATCACGGATGGAATGACATGGCGCAACAGCATCCGCGTCCGCGAGGCGCCGAGCGCGCGCGCCGCTTCGACATAGGGCAGCGAACGTATCGAGGCCGACATGCCGCGAATCACGCGCGCAAAGCCGGCCCATCCGATAAAGCTCATGATCGCGACGATCAGAAAAAACGTCACCGTGGTGCTGACGCCGGAGGGTATGATCGCCGCCAGCGCGAGCAGGAAATAGAACGCTGGCAGCGACATTTCGATCTCGGTCCAGCGCATGATCAGATTGTCGGCCACACCGCCGACATAGCCGGAGAATGCGCCCACCCCAATGCCGAGTGAAAAGCTGATGAGCACGCCGATCAAGCCGACATTCATACTGACGCGCGATCCGTAAACGATGCGCGAGAAAAGATCGCGGCCGAGCCCGTCACTGCCCATCACGAACCACGGCGCGCCGGGCGACTCGGTGGTGAAAAGGTGGCCGCGGTGAAAGAAGCGGATATAGGTTTTGCGGCCCCGATCGACGACGTACTTGCGTCCCACCGCGTCGATCATTTTCATCTGGTAGGCGTACAAAAATCCGTGCGGCCATTCGGACCGCGGGCTCAAATACAGCGCCATCGGCGGACAGTCGGGCAATTCGCGATATTGGTAGGCCGGATCGTAGGGCGCGACCACGGGTGACGCCGCGGCGAGAAAATAAAAGATGATCAGGCAGATGGCGGAGAAACGCACCGGCCAGGATGCCATCCGCCATTCGGCACCGACGCCGCGGATAAAGCGAACTATACGCGATGCGCCGCGCCGCGGGGCGCGAATCGCGGCAGGCTGCGGCATTTGAACTGGCGCGGACGCGCTCATTGCGACCCTAGTGAGGAGAAATCCACTCGCGGATCGACCGCGACCAGCGCCACGTCCGCCAACAGATTGCCGGCCAGCAGCAGCACCGTGCCCATCAGCACCGATCCCATCACGAGGTAAATATCGAGCGAGCGCACCGCGTCGAGCAGCAACAGGCCCAGCCCCTGCAGATTCATCACCGCCTCGACCAGCGCGGCGCCGCCGAGCAGATCGCCCAGCGCATAGCCCGCCATCGTGACGAACGGGTTGAGCGCGTTGCGCAGTACGTGCTTGTAGATGACGAGACGCTCGGGCAGGCCCTTGGCGCGCGCCGTGCGCACGAATTCGGAGTTCTTGATTTCGAGAATCTGCGAGCGCATCAGGCGCATCAGCGACGCCATGCTGGCGGTGCCAAGCACGATCACCGGCAGCACCAAATGGTTGATACGATCGGCGACCTTGCTCATCGCGCTCAAGCTCGCATAATCGACCGAGTAGGTGCCGCCCACCGGGAACCATCCGGTCTGCAGCGCCGCATACATCAGCAGAAAAGCCAAAAAGAAATTCGGCACCGACATTCCGAAGAAGGCGAGGAATGAAAGCAGGCGGTCCCAGATGGAGTTCTGGTTGACCGCGACGATGACTCCAATCGGGATCGCGACCACCCATGCCAACGCCATGCTCGCTACCGACAGGATGATGGTGTTAAGCGCGCGCGCGCCGATGAGGCCCGTCACGCTCACGTGATAGGTGAGCGAGGTGCCAAGGTTGAGGTGCAGTACCTCCCACAGCCAGCGCAGGTAACGCACGAAAAATGGCTGGTCGAGGCCGAACTGCGCCTCCATTTGCTTGATCACTTGTGGCGAGATTTGCGGATTAAGTTTCAGGTTCGACAGGAAGTTGCCCGGCACCAGCGACATCACCACGAACGACAGAAACGTGATTCCGATGATCAATGGAATCATGTTGATGATTCGACGGATAAGAAAGCGTGCCATCGTATTGTCCGTTGACTGAAGGGTTGACGCGGAAACGCGTGTGCGTATTCAGTCAGTCTGTGGCGCTGAACTCGATGTACTCGGGCCGGTAACGGCCCCATACCGTGGGCTTGAAGTTTTCGAGACGGTTTTTGTAGGCGACGTAGCGAATCCCGCGAACGGTTTCGATGATCGGCAGTTCGTCGTGCAAAATCCGCTGAATTTTCCAATAATAGGGCGCCCGCTGCTTCGGATCCATCACCATGGTGCCCTGTTCCAGCAACTTGTCGATTTCCGCCTCCCACGGCGTCGCCGGGGTCTTCTCGCTTGGGTTCCACAGATGAAGCGTGCCCGACGAGCGCAGAAAGTCGGCGCCGTTGTTGGGCTCGATGGTGCCGGTAAAGCCGATCAGCACGCAATCCCAGTCGAAGGTGGTGTCGAGCTTTTCGACCAGTGTGGTGAACTCCAACGGCCGGTAGTTCACCTGGATGCCAACGTTGGTGAGGTCCTGCTTGAAGATGGCGCACATTTCGTCGCGCACCGATTCGCCGGTGTTCGTAGTCAGATTGAAGATCAGCGGATGGCCCTCGGGGTCGCCGCGCACGCCCGGGCGAATCATGCGATAGCCGGCTTCGTCGAGAAGCCGTTGGGCGAGTGCGGGGTCGTAGTCGTAACCTTTGAGGTAGGGGTTGTGAAAAATCTTATCGGCCGGAGAGATATTCGAGGCCGCCGGCTCGGCCAGTCCGAAGTAGCAGAGGTTGATCATCGCGCGTTTGTCGACCAGATGGGCGAGCGCGCGCATAAAATTAATATCGGTGAACCATGTTAAGCGCGGGTCGGCCGCGCCGTTATGAACGTAATGGTGCGGATTGCGATTGAAGGCGAAGAACAGCGAGCCGGTGTCGATGCCGACCTTGGCCAGTGTGATCTTGAGCGAGGCCGCCTTCTCCTTGAGCGTGGCAACCTCGTCGGGCCGCGGCTGATAAATGTCGAGTTGGCCGGCGAGGAAACGTAGGTAGGCGGCATTCTGGTCCTGCACGATTAGCGTCGTCCAGCCATGCAGTCGCGGCAGTTGACCCCCTTGCTCGTCGCGCATCCAGTAGTCGGGATTGCGCTTAAAGGCGACCTGCTGGCTCGCCACGTAATGCGTCATCAGGAACGGTCCCATCTCCACCAGCTTCGCCGGTGCCGTGTTGATTCCCCACATCCGGTTGAAGTTGCCGGCCTTGAGCGCTGGTTCGAGGATATGCGCCGGTATGATCGGGAAGCCGATCGCATAGAGCAGTGGCGCGAACGGCCGCGGCAGTTTCATCACGACCGTGTAATCGTCAGGCGCCGCGATCCGCATCGGCTGGCCGTCGACTGTGAGCCCTGGCTCTTCAATATTGGGGACGTGCGGATCGTAGATGACGTGCGTCGTGAAGACCACGTCGTGCGCCGTGAACGGCACGCCGTCCGACCATTTCACATCGTGGCGCAAATGGAACGTGATGGTTTTGCCGCCGTCGCTGATTTCCCAGCTTTGCGCCAGTCCCGGCTCGGGCAGGGTGGTGACGGGATTGATTCGCACCAGCCCTTCGAACAGATGATCGACGACGTCGCCCGAGGCGGCGTCGGTCACCAGGATCGGATTGAAGGTACGCGGATCGCTGATGGTGGAATCGTAAAGGATTTGTGCGCGCGCATGGTTATGCGGCGGGCGATTGACGCGACATCCGGCAGCGAGCGCGGCCATCAGCAGGGCTCCCGCCGCAATCGCGGGCAGACCTCGCGGCCGCACGCGAGTTAGCCTCTACGTGCGCCGGAGGTGGCCGGACGCATACTCAGGTTGATCTGTTTGGTCGCCGGGCCCGGGGTTAGTTCGAAGGTCGAGTCAGGCACGCGG
>JBOHWJ010000572.1:0-5736 GCA_050736495.1 Binataceae bacterium (SeqCode)
TCGATCACCATCAGGTTGAGCCCGATTTCGCCGAGCCCACCCAACGCAACAACTCTCACGGGAGTGGATTTGGAAGAAGCCATCGACCCTCTCAGCACCTGCTGCCACCGCCGCGCCGGACTTGGAAATTATATAGCGTGGGTCCGGGTTGCAAAAGCGGCTTCGCAAAACGTGTTTCGTAAACCGGCCCAGCCGGGAGCCGCCTTGGGAGGTTTTCGCCGCCAATCTATTGGACTCCCGGAATCGGAGACTCTCGCGCGACTGTTCCAAGGCTGCTCGGCGTACCACGCGATTGGGTGCGAATGTCTTTCGCCGCGCGGACTTGCCGCGAGGCCGGGCCGGCGTTCGTTCGTCATCCGAAACGGGCGAACGATGAGGCGCGAAACAAAACGGGCCGAGGCTAACCCTTCGCGCGTTTACGCGCATGCTTCAGCGTGCCATGTTCCTTGCTGTGCTCCGCCTCTTCGGCGTGGACGGTGCCATGCGCCGGCCCCGCGATGGCTGTCGCCGTGAGGATGGACCCGGCCTCGATTCGCCGGCTCGGCATGCGCCGCTCGACCAGTCCCAGCACCGCCTGGCGCATATGCTCGGCAAGCTTGCGGTAGGCGCCGGCTCCCTCTGAATCCGCCGCAACTATTGCCAGCTCGTCGCCGCTGATGACCCTGCCGATACGGACCTCGACCGGCGCGCGTTGCGGGATCAGGCTGCCCTTGCCGAGCACCTGGTAGGTCCCTGCGATATGGATCGGCAGCACGTCGCATCCGCTATGCAGGGCGAGATAACCAACGCCGCTGCGGAACTCGTGCACGGCGCCATCGGGCGAACGTGTGCCTTCTGGAAACATCAAAACGCTGCGCCCCGCGCCGAGTTCGGCCAGTGCCTGGTCGAGCGATTCGATTTGCGCGCGTTCGCGGTCGAACGGAATCAGCCGCGTGAAGTTGGTCGCGATGAAGCGGCGTGCGCCATTGTTGAAGAAGTAGTCCTTGGCGGCGATCACCACCACCTCGCGCCCCATCGCGCCAAGTGAGTGAGTGACCAGGCCGAAGTCGAGATGGCTCGCATGGTTGGCCACCACCAGCAGGTTGCGATTGGCCGGGATATTGCCGCGTCCCATGATGTGCGGCTTGAGCCAGCCCTCGAAGGCCGCGCGCATCGATTGCATGAAAGCGCGCTCGCCCAGGCGCTTGAGCGGCGCCGGCAGTTCGATCGTGAAGGGCCGCGCAAAGCGTGCATACGAGGGTAGATGCGGACGGTTTTGTCCCTGGCCGACGATGCGCTGCAAGTCGTCGACCGTGCGCACCTCCGACAACTCTTCGGCGCTGAGTTCGCGGCCGGTCTTGACCGCGATATGCTCACCCAGTTCCGCCAGCGCGAGCGAGTCGAGACCGAGGTCTTCGATAAGCCGCGTCGCCGGCGTGATATTGATGGCGCCGGCGGCCACCTGCGCCAATGCCTGTGCCAGCCAGGGCTCGACCTCCGCGTTCACGG
The DNA here is from genome assembly GCA_050736495.1 of Binataceae bacterium (SeqCode). Classification (GTDB taxonomy): domain Bacteria; phylum Desulfobacterota; class Binatia; order Binatales; family Binataceae; genus JBOHWJ01. Next base: position 1,489 of record JBOHWJ010000572.1, read on the forward strand.
TGGTCTGCTGCTCGGCGTTGCTTTCGACCATCCGGCGCAGGATATCCGTGACTTCCAGCCGCTTGATTTTACGCGAGCGCGTACGCGGCAGTTCGCCGTCGGTAAAGCGCAGGATACGGATGTGCTTGTGCGGGCTCAGACCCGCGCTGACCTCCTCGAAATGGGCGCGTAGTTTGTCCTCGACCGTGCGGCGGCTCTCGCCGCGCGCATAGGCCGGCACCACCAGCGCCGCGACCTGTTCGCCCTGCGCGACCTTGAGCCCGACGACCGCCAGCTCCTTGACGTACGGCGAATGGCCGTAAGCTTCTTCGAGCTCGTCGATGTAAATATTGTTGCCGCCCGAATCGACGATTACGTCCTTGGCGCGGCCGACAATGTAGAGACGGCCCTCCTCATCAAAACGTCCAAGATCGCCGGTACGCAGCCAGCCGTCTTTCAGCACTTCGTCGGTTGCGGCCTGGTTGCGGTAATAGCCCGGCATCACGTTGGGTCCGCGCGCGATTATTTCGCCGACGCCCCCGGCGCCACTGTTGCCCGCGTCATCCAGTTTAACTTCGATTCCGCCGAGCGGCTTGCCGACCGAACCGGCGCCGAGGGCTTCATCCGGACGGGCGACGCTGAGCACCGGCGCCGCCTCCGTCAGTCCGTAGCCTTCGAGCAGCCGGATGCCGATATCGTTGAAAAAATTGGCGACACGCTGCGGCAGCGCCGCCCCGCCGCTCACCGCGAGCCGAAGCCGCCCGCCCAGCGCCGTATGTGCGGGACGGAAGAGCAGGGTGCCGAGATTCAGGTGAAAGCCGCCGTCGAGCTGGCGATTGAAATCGCGCATGCGCTCGAACGCGGCGGTGAAAAACGGACCACGCGCCTCGACCTCGTCCATGATGCGCCGGTGGACCGCTTCCCACAGTGCTGGTACGCCGATAAGCGCCGTCGGGCGGACATCGGCGAGCGTGCGTGACAGATTCGCCGCGTCAACGCCGAGCGGGTAGATAATTGTTGCGCCGCTCGCCAACGGCAGCAGCATCCCGCAGGTGAACTCGAAGGTGTGATGGAGCGGCAGCAGCGACAGCACGACGTCGTTGCTGTCGAGCACGAACACCCGCCCCAGCATGGTGACTTCGGAGGCGAAATTGCCGTGCGTCAGCACCACGCCCTTGGGCGCGCCGGTGGTGCCTGAAGTGAAAACGATCGAGGCGACGGTTTTGCGCTCGATGGTAGCCGGCGTGGCCGATTTGGGGCGCAACACGAACGGCCGCTGCAACTCGCTCAACTCCAGTTCGAGAATATCGCCGGCCGCCTCGCGCATGCCCTTGCCGATCCGCCGTCCGCACGCGGACGAAACCAGCGCCGCCGTCGGCTCCGCGATACGGCAGATGGCCGCGAGCTCGTCGGTCGAGATGAGATGGTCGAGCGGAATGGCGACCGCGCCGGCGTATAGAATCGCGAAATAACCCGCCACCCAATCGGGCGAGTTCTCGCTGATGAGCAGCACGCGGTCGCCCGGCTTGATGCCGCGCGTACGCAGCAGCAGGCCGGCGCGATGCGCGCCGTCACGCAATTCACGATAAGTAATCGACGTGCGCTGACCCGACGGCTTGCGCGCAATCAGGGCCGGTCTGGCGCCGTTGCGCTCGGCCGCGCGATCGAGCATCTCGACCAGCGTCTTATGACGGCCGAGGCTGCGCGGGCGGCTGCGTGTGTGCAGTTCGAGTGACGGAAAAATGTGGCGCCGCAGTCCCGGCAGATGAACATTCATCCAGTAGTCGTTCCAGTCAATCTGCTCGGGATGGAACGGATGCTGCGCGGCGTCGGCCGCCGCCAACGTTTTGTAAAGCGCGCGAATGTTGGCGCCGTGAAAAGTATAGACCAGTTCCTGAATATAGGGCCGGTAAACCTCGACCAGCGAACGGGCAAGTTCGGTATTTTCACAGAGCTTGTCGACGCGCTGCTCGAAGCGGCGGGCCGGCTGCGATTGGGAACCCAGCAGCGTACGTGAAAGCGCGGCGGTCTGCTTCAGCAGCGAGGGCAGCGTGCGGCTCACCAGGTCGTAGGTGTTCTGCGATACCACCACCGCTTCCAGATGCGGTCCGAGTTTGCCGAGCGGACCGCCGTTGCCCCGGCGATTTTCGCGCCGGTTGCTGAGCGCGGTCAGTTCCACCAGCCGCCGCATCGGCAGCGGATTAACGTCGGACGTGCAGAGCTGATAGATGGGCCGATGGCGCTTGAGCAGGAGCGCCGCGAGCACGGGGATGATCGCATGCGCGGCGAGATCGACCGGAATAACGTCGAGCACCAATTCGCCCCTGGCCGGATAGAAGCGATAACCGCGCCCGGCCAGATAGGTCAGCGGCGCGCTCGTATTGACGCCTTGGTTCCATCCCGGAATCGGATCGGCAAGAGCGCTCTCAATGACGGAGGGACGCACCACCGCGACGTCGAGCGAGTCGCGCGCCGCCAGCACCAGTTGTTCGCCAAGGCTCTTGGTGTAGCTGTAGGTATTGGGCCAACCCCAGTTGAGTGCGCGCTCGCGCCCGATTTCCTTGAGCCGATCCTCGACCCATCGCTTGCGCAGCGCGTCGGAGACGAATTCGCGGCCGTCGCCGCTGTCGACGCCGTCGTCTTCCATCGCCGCACGCAATTTCGCCTGGCGCGCCTGATCGTGCGACGCCGCCTCGATCCGGTCGACGGCGGCGAGCGCGTCGCGAATCTCGCGCTGAAGGTTGAAATTGCGCCGTCCCGCCGGGCACCAGTCGGCCGGGATGTCGTCTTCGAAGCGATGACCCTCGGCGGCGCCGGCGGCGTAGCAGGTCGAGACGTGAAGCAGCGCCGCCCCGCGCTTGCGGCAAAATTCGATCACGTTGGCGACGCCGACGGTGTTAATTGACAGCGCCTTTTCGAGTGACGCCTCGAAATTCACCAATCCCGCGCAGTGAACCACCGCATCGATCGCGCCGTGGCCGAGCATCTCGACGTCATCCGTGATGAGGTCGGGTTCGGTAATGTCGCCGGCTATCACCGCGATCCGATCCTCAACATAGCGGTCGAAGCCTGTGCCCAGGTGGTCGCGCAGGGGGCCGAGCGCAGGTGAATCCAGGATTTCGCGGCGCAAGCGGTTGAGGCTCGAGCGGCGATCGCCGCGAATCAGCAGGTAGATGCGCTCCACTTCCGGATGCCAGCGCAGCAGCAGGTAGACCAGTACCTTGCCCAGAAATCCGGTCGCGCCGGTGATCAGTATACGGCGCTTGCGCAATATTTGTTCGAGGGGCGGCATCGCATCGGCCGTCCCACGCGTGGTGGGCCGGCCGCCGTTGCTATTCGACATCGGCTATGACCAGCGGTGGCAGATGGAGGTAAGTTATCGTGGCGGAGCGGCCCAGCTCGGAGGTCGCCATCGCGATGGCCTCGTCGAGCGTATCCGCCGCTTCCCATCCGAGCCGCGCCGCAACCTCCGGCTCCTCGCATCCGGCCGCGATTACGCGTCCGACATGCTGGCGCGCTGGCTCACCCCAATACCACATGTAGAACGGATGCACGCCGTGATAGGCGTGTCCGTAGCGATACATATGGATATAGGTCGGATTGCGTGCGAACTCAGCCTCGAATTCCTTCTCCAGTTCGGTTGCTTCGGTTGTTTCCGCAAGACAGCGATGAAAAAACTCGATGTAACTCGGATGATGTTCCGGATGAAACTCGTCGCGCAGCGGATGGCATATGATCATCGTGCCGCCCGGCCGCACCAGCGGCTTGTTCCGGTACATGTTGAACAGGTAACCCATGCCGGTGCACTGCACCAGCACCGGGTTCATGACCGAATTGACGTTGTACGGACAAATGAACGGCACGCCGACGATGAGAATGTCCGACTGTCCCTTGACCGGCACCGCGTACTGCTGGAACACGCGCGCGAGCGCCTGCCGGTGCACGGTTTCGGTCTCGCCCGCCCACACCCCCGTCATCCCGTATGGCGCCGCGTACCGGTTGAGCATCTGGCGCCGCAGGTCGTTGGACAGATTGTCCAGCGTCCAGCGAAAACCCTTCAGCCGCATGCGGTCCCAATCGGTGAAGCGGTCTTCGTTCTTGTGCATGAAGTCGAGCATCCCGCCGTACATCCGGTTGTTGACCGCGGTCTCGACCGAAAAGACGTTGACCTGCTGATTGACCAGCCGCCCCATCCGGCTGGCCGAACTGTGAAGCGCCGAATGGTTGGGATCCATGTACGAATTGCTCTGGCGCAGCGTGGCCGGATTG
>JBOHWJ010000573.1:0-5565 GCA_050736495.1 Binataceae bacterium (SeqCode)
TGGTTCTCGCGCCGTGGCCTTCACCAGCGCCGGCAGGGAGTCGTTGGGGGAGAACACGACTATGCGCCGCGCCTGCATCGCGGCCATCAGGCTCTGCTTGCGGGCCGCCGTCGCGGGACGATCAAAAGCGACCCTGGGAATCTTTGAAACCTTGTTTGACATACCCTAGAACATTCTGTTTCCTGATAGTGGGTACCAGCACGGCTTATTTTAGCGGCCGATCACGGAGAACGGCACGCAAGTTGGGCAGCGGTTCAAGGGAGACCTGCGGCAACCGCGAATATGCGCAAAGCGTGCCAAGGAACGGAAGGGGGATTATACCGCTCGGAATCGCGGGCAATGCTCTAGTCCGATCATTCCGTGGTTGCTCCCATGTCTCCAATAGATGCAAAATCTTGTGCCGACGGCGACACAAACAGGCACAACGGATTCCAATTTCGCGTCGATTCACGGACTCTCGGCGTGGCCGAATCACGAAGCAAATCGCAAGAGGCGACGGTAAAGAGCGCCCTCAACGGACCCCGCCACTTCCATCTGTTATGGGATGAAGAGTTGGAGAAGCTGCGTCCGTTTCTCAAGCTCGTCCAGGAGCGCGTCGACGAGGTGCTGACGCACTGGTATCGCCTCTACCTGCTCCATTTCGGTGACGAGCGCACGCTCACCGAGCCCGAGTTCCGCGACATCTTTCATAGCGCGCTTTCCAACAGCATGACCCATCTACTGGCCGGGCATATGAACGACTATACGCTCGCGATGATTCGCACGGGCGAACGCCTGGCTGAACGGCGGGTCCCGTTTTCCGAAGTCATCGTGTCACTTCATCTCTACGAAGAAAGCGCCTACATGGTATTTCCCAATTCGCCGGCGCCGCCGATGGAAATCTACACGAGCTTCGATAAACTGAGCCACATCCGCATGATCCTGCTGGCGGACGCCTATTTTCGTTCGGAAACCGCCATCGCCGGCGCGCGCATCCAAGCGCTCGAGCGCGAAGCCTCACGGGTCGAGAGCGACGCGCGCCGTGGTTTTCACGGACTGGTGGGCGCCAGTGCGGTGATGCGACGGCTATACGAACGGGTCGAGGCGGCCGGGGCGACCCGCGGCAACGTTATGGTCGTCGGCGAGAGCGGCACCGGCAAGGAGTTGGTCGCGCGCGCCATCCATGAATGCGGCGCCAATCCGGCGGCACCGTTCGTCGCGCTTAATTGCGCCGCGATCCCTCGGGAATTAATCGAAAGCGAACTGTTCGGCTACAAACGCGGTGCTTTCAGCGGCGCCAACAGCGAATATCTCGGGCTCTTTCGGGCGGCCGACGGCGGCACGCTCTTTCTCGACGAAATCACGGAGATGGGAGCCGAGACCCAAAGCAAACTCTTGCGTGCGGTGCAGGAGCGCAAAGTACGTCCCGTCGGCGCAACTAATGAAGTCGCGGTCGACGTTCGCCTGGTCGCCTCGACCAACCGCAGCCCCACGCAGGCGGTGGCGTCAGGCCAGTTGCGTCAGGACCTCTACTACCGGCTGCAGGCGAGTGTGCTGGAGATACCACCCCTGCGCAGGCGGCTCGACGACCTGCCGTTCCTGATCGAACATTTCATCGCGCTGTTCGATGAAAAACTCAGGCCCCGGGTCGCCGTCCATGGGATTGAAGACGACGCTTTGGCGGCGATGCGCGGGTACGATTGGCCCGGCAACGTGCGCGAACTGTCCAACACCATCGAAGGCGCCTTTACCTTTGGCCGCGTACCGATGATACGGCTCGAGGATCTGCCACAGGTGCTGAGTGGACGGCCACCTGAAATTTATCACGAAGCGGCGCCCACCTCCCAGCCCATCGGCACCTTTGCCGACGCCGAGCGCGACCTTATTGCGCGCGCTTTGGAAAGTACCAGTGGGAACAAACTCGCAGCCGCGCGTCTGCTCCGCATCTCACGCAAGAAACTGTACGCCAAGATTGCCAAGTATGGCCTCTGAAGGGAGCGCCCGCCTACGCGTCCGCGTCGGGCACCAGTTCTAGTTCGCGCAGCCAGGTCGCGGCGTCGCTGTCGCTCGGCGCGCGATAGTCGCCGCGTGGCGACAGCGAACCGCCCGAGCCGACCTTGGGCGCGTTTGGAATGCAACTGCGCTTGAACTGGCTCAAACGAAAGAAGCGATCGAGAAAGGTCCGCAGATGCGCCTTCAGTTGCGCCAGATCGTACTGGTGGCGCTCGTCCTCGGCGATATTGGGCCATGCGCCGGCAGCACGGTCGCGCCACGCGCAGTAGGCGAGAAATGCGATCTTGGACGGCGGATAGCCGAAACGCAGGGTGTAATAGAGATTGAAATCCTGCAGTTCGTAGGGACCCATAATCGCCTCGGTGTCCTGCGCCGGCTCGGTGCCGCCGGCCTTGGACGGCACCAACTCGGGGCTTATCTGCGTGGCAAGGATTTCAAGCATGGTCGCGCTCGCCTTGGCGCCGAAGCGGCGTGTGTCCGCGACCCAGCGAATAACGTGCTGGATGAGCGTCTTGGGCACGCTCGCGTTGACGGCGTAATGCGACATGTGGTCGCCGACGCCATAGGTGCACCATCCCAGAGCCAGCTCACTCAAGTCGCCGGTCCCCACCACCAGCGCCGCGTTCAGGTTGGCAAGGCGAAATAGGTGGCTGGTACGCTCGCCTGCCTGGACATTTTCAAAGGTTACATCGTAGACCTCGTGCCCCGCGCTGTAAGGATGGCCCAGGTTCTTCAGCATCAGCGCCGCGCTTGGGCGAATGTCGAGTTCATGCGGCTCACATCCCATCGCCGCCATTAGATGGCGGGCCTGGTCGAGCGTGCGCGTGCTGGTGGCGAAGCCCGGCATGGTATAGGCGAGCACGTTCTTGCGGGAATAGCCGAGGCGGTCCATCGCTTGCGCGCAGACCAGCAACGCATGGGTTGAATCGATCCCGCCGGAAATTCCGACCACCACACGCTGAAGGCCGGTCGCCTTGAGCCGCGTCGTCAGCCCTTGCACCTGGATCTCGTAGACTTCGGCGCACCGTTCGTCACGCCGCGCCGGATCGGACGGCACGTACGGAAAGCGCTCGTAACGCCGCTCCAAGAGCAGGCGGGAGTCGCGCGGCAGTGCGGTTGAAAAATGAACCGTGCGGAAATCGTGGATTTGCGCGCGCTCGCGCCGCACCGCATCGCCAAAGCTGGTCTGCCGCATCCGCTCCTGCGCCAACCGTTCCAGGTCGATCTCCGAGGTAACCAACTGCGGCGCGTAATGGAACCGTTGCGATTCCCCAATCAAGGTGCCGTTCTCGTAGATGAGCGCGTGGCCGTCCCAAGCCAGGTCGGTGGTCGATTCGCCGAATCCCGCCGCCGAATAAAGATAGGCGCTGAGGCATCGCGCCGACTGGCTCATCACCAGGTCGCGGCGATAATCGGCCTTGCCTACCGTGATGTTGGAGGCCGAGAGGTTCAGCATCACGGTCGCGCCCGCCAACGCCGCATACGACGACGGCGGAATCGGAACCCACAGATCCTCGCAAATCTCGATGTGAAACCGGAGCAGCGGTTGCTCTTCGCTTCGGAACAGCAAGCGGCTGCCAAAGGGGACCGCGCGCTGGCCGGCGAGGTCGACGGTATCGCTGATGGCGCTATCGCCCGAGGCGAACTGGCGCAGTTCGTAAAATTCGCGGTAGTTGGGAATGAAAGTCTTGGGCACCGCGCCCAGAATTCGGCCGCGGTTCAAAACCAAAGCGCAGTTGTGCAGCAGATTGTCAACCAGCAACGGCATCCCGACCACCGCGACCAGCGGCCATGCGGCCGAAGCGGCGACGATTTTCGCCAGCGCCTCGAGACATCCGTCGAGCAGCGCGCGCTGTTGAAAGAGGTCGTCGCAGGTATAGGCGGACAGCCCCAGCTCCGGAAATAGCGCGAGTATCGCCTTGCGTTCAACCGCCTCACGCATTAGCGCAAGCGTTTGCTCGCCGTTGTATTGAGGATCGGCAACGCGTACCGCCGGCACCCCGACGGCGACGCGAACGAAATCGTGACAGTACAGGTTGAAAAAATTGTGGTCCTTCTTCACAACTTGGCCCCTATCTCGGTTTCACATGCCGCAGCCGCGGCCCGCGCCGCTTCCCAAATGCCGCTAATGTTATCCTTTATACCAATTCTTTCCCGTCGGTTGCGTAATCGGCCCCGTTGCCACACCTACAGACAATGGGCCAAGTGCCGCCGTGAATTGATTCGGGCTGATTCTTTTGGGGGCAACCTGCCCCATTCGGATGCAACCATCGATGCATTGGCGGCCTACCGCATGAGATAGCATCTGGCATGTGGCGTGCTTCCTGCCTCACTCAGCATCTTGCGGGGGAGATGGTATACATGGCCCTAAAGCCTTTCGACAGCCGGGAATCCGGACAGATCAATATCCGGAACTCCAATTGCCCGTCATGCGGCGCTCAACTCGCCGCAGGCAGGGGTATCGCGGGCCGCAGGAGCCCCGGCCTGAATGACGTTAGCATCTGCAAGGAATGTGGCGAGATAATCGTGCTGGCGGCCGTTGACGGCGGACTCGCCCTGCGCGCGACCACGGCGAGCGAGTATCTCTCGTTATCCGAGGAAGCCCAATCATTATTGCGCGTCGCCCATCTTCTGGTAAATGAGCAAATCAAGCATCGCAACAGTTAGCCGCCGCCGACACCGGACGCCCAGCCGACGATCGCGCCGGCCAGCGCTTTTCGGGCGCGGCCCGGTATCGCAAAAGCTAACGAGCCCTTGCCGGACAGCCGACGCTCGCGCCCTTCCTTAGCGCATTTCAAAAGGGCGGCAGCGCCCGATGCGGCTCGCTATCCGTGGGTGTTCCGCCATCCGGCAAACTGCTAGCATCGTCAGAGACCGTAAAATCACGACAAAAAATCCGCTGCGGGAGCTACCCCAGTGTCGAGTTGTTACGCGGCGCCCGTTATTGCGGCACTGCTGCTGCTCGCCGTTGTCGCCGGATGCACACCGGCAGTTGAGCGGGGCACATCCGCGTTATTGTCGAGCACAACGTCCACGGTCGCCGCGGTCTCATCGACTGATCAGCCGAGCGCCAAGCCTGGCGGTATCGACGTGACCGGCGTATGGGAAGGCACGCGCGTCGACGGCTGCGACTCGATGCAACTCGACACCACGCGCTGCAACGCGGTGATGAATCTCGGCCTGACAATGCTGCAGGAGGGCGATCGCGTTAGCGGCTTTTATCGATGCTCCATCAACACTGTCAATTGCTACAACATGGATGAGACCGGAGTGATCAAGAATGGAGAGATGGGGCGCAGACTGTTGAGCTTTCGGGTGATGCTGGACGATGGTTCAAGCTGCATCTTCAACTCGATGCCCAAGGGCGATCGCATGTCCGGCGGTTTTATCTGTCTGCAAGGCGGCGCGGTACTGGAGCGCGGACATTGGCAAGCCCAAAGAAGTTACTAGGGGTCGGGATTCTGGCGCGAAACGCCCCATAGCGCCTGCAGGCCGCGGGTAGAGCGCGCCCGCCGCTGGTCATTGGGAAAATCCCTGCCAACATCAGGCGATGCCGGCGCCTCAATCAGTCTG
>JBOHWJ010000574.1:0-5021 GCA_050736495.1 Binataceae bacterium (SeqCode)
ACACAGCGGGACTTGAAGACATGACCGCGCGCGGTCTTGACCAGGAAACAATCCGCTTGATGCACGACGTCGACGACATCTTCGCGGTCGTTTATCACCAGGCCCATCTGCGAGATGATCTTTTCCCATTCGCGGATTAGATTTTCACGCGAATCGTCACCCTCAAGAAAGAACGAACCATACTCGGCAATATCGATCGGTGTCGCCTGCACGAACTTGGCACGCGGATAGGAACGCAGCGTGCTAGCCGGCGTCATCTTTTCCAGCGTCGCGTAGTTTAGCCCAACGGCCTTGGCCGTTGCCGTCGCGCCGAGTCCCGCCGGGCCACACCCGACGATCACGACGTCATAGAGGTCCGGGGCGACCGGCGGCATCATATGTTTGAGTTCGCCCGCAATCGCCTCGATGACTTGCCGCCCCGATCGCATCGCAAGATTTATCGATGCGGTGCCGGCCGCCTCGCCAACGATATACAGATGACGCACGCTGCTCTGGAAGATGTCGTCGAGCGACGGCACCTCGCGCGTGCGTTGTGGCGCCACGCCCGCCACGGCTTCCTGGTTCGCCACCTGGGCCGGAACGTAGCGAAGATAAACCACCGCGCCGAGCGCGACCACGGCAAAAGCAAGCCATCCAAGCCACCACGGCGAAAGCTTCACCGGATAAACAGTCAGGCCCGCAACGCCGGCGCCCGCGTGAAATCCGGGCAGATACAATGTCAGGTGCGCATGCGGCGGCGCGTTGGGTGGAAACTTGGGCGCGGGTGCCGCGAAATCTCTTTGCGGAATGACGCCGTAGGTATGAAACAGGTGGCAATCGCCGCACGCAACGACGCGCTTGGCGGATGGCGCGGCCGTGGCCGCGAACGCAACCTCGATCACGCCATGAGGCGTGCTCGCAGCGGTTTGCGCGTTGGCTGAAAGTGGCGCCGGCTGATGCGCATGGCAAGTGAAGCACTGCTTAATCCCGAGGGAGTCGGCGTCGTCGGGATTTTTGCTCGCCGCCATCTTGAAGTGGCAATCCGCGCATGCGTAGCGCAGATGGCCCGGCGAATGATTGAAGACGGCATTGATGTGCCGCACCGTCATGGCCGAGAGATACGCAACGGTCTGGGGCGCCGCGCCCACCGAGGCCGGCATGCGCAGGTATTTGTCCTGCGGCGTCAGGTGGCATCCGCTACCCGCGCATCCGCTCCACTTGAAGCTCATGCGATCAGAGGTGCCGGGCGTAACCGCGGCCACCCGGTGGCATGACTCGCACTTGAAGCCGCCCGGCCGCGGTGGCGCGGCCGCGTCAATCAGCAACTTATGTTGATGATGGTCGAAGGGCTGGCTGAAGCGGTGGCGGACAAAAAACTTGCGCCGCATCACCGCCACCACGTGATCCGGGACCTTGCCGATCGATGGGTGCTGATGGCACCAGGTGCACGCGAAAGTCGCCGTTGCGTTGATGTCGACCACCGCGCCCTGATGCTCGCTATGGCACGACAGACATTGAAGATTATGCTGGGAGGTGGTGGTGAGCTCGCGGCCGGGAAGCAGTCCCTGGCTTTGCTCGGTCACATCGAAGCCGCCATGCGGATTGTTCTGGCTGAAACCTTCGCCATGGCAATCGATGCATCCCTGGCGGTTGGGGCCGCGCCATGGCGTATGGCAGGTGGCGCATTCGCTGGTGAGCTGGCCATGGGCGGCTAGCAGGGGACCGGGCATGTAATGCGATCGCGGCGCGAGCAGTACCAGCGCGAGTATCGCCAGCACGGATCCGGCCGCTATCCAGGTTATCTGGCGCCTCATAGGCCCGCGAAATAAAGCACACCGGCGACGTGAAAGATGATCAACACCACGGTTATCAGCGCTAGCACGACATGAAAGCTGAGCCAGCCGGTGCTGAGTTCGAGGTTGAACTGATTATGTTCAAGCCTGACCTTGCGCTCGGCGATGTCCACCAGCTTGGCGTAGATGGCGCCCTCGGCACCGAGCGCGTCAGCCTCGCCGCGCGCGCTCGCGCATACGGCGAGAGCGGGGTCGGAGCCGGTCAGCGTCGCTTGCATCATCTTGAGCGCGGGCTGAGTGCCGACCAGGATCGGCCGTACGCAACGCAGATACACGTGCACCAGTTGCTCGGAATGGCCGAGGATGGACTCCTCGGCCTCGACGTAGAGCGCGTGAAAACCCGCGTCGACATCTTCGAGACGTACCTCCTGATCCCGCCGCATCCGCATCGTATGCGGCAGGAAGTCCTGGATGAACGTGCCGGTCAGGCCGCTCAACACCAACAGCACCACCGCACATTTGAGGGCGAGCTCAAGCGTGCTCGCCGGCCCCGCTTGCGTATGCCACCAGAACGGCAGCATCGCGGCCACGCCGATGGTGATGTGGGCGAAGCGCCAGGTCTCAAGCCGGTTGGAGAGGACGAAGCGCAACGCGAGCGGACGCGGCAGCAGCATCGCCCAGCGGAGCCATCGCACGGTGAACCAGAGCGTACGTTTGCGCGCGCTGTAGAGTATGGCCAGAGCGAAAGCGATGATGGTGATTAAGCCGGTGCGGTAGGAGCCCAGATGCGCGCCGAATTCGCGCGTGGCGGCGTGAAGCACGATCACCACGACACCGCAAAGTATGACCCACAGCGTCGCCGACGATATCGGCGCCATGTGCCGCCGGTCGGCGGCCTCGCCTATCTGCGCTCTCACTCTGGGTCTTGCTGAATCGCGGCGGCGGCTAGTCGCTGCCGCCGCGGGCCTTGCGAACGCGCGAACCTTCGATTATCGCGCCGGTCTCCTCGAACAGTTTGGCCGGATCGATACGCATCGCCGCCCCGGTCGGGCAGTTGTGCACACAGCCCATGAACGGCAGGCCATCGCACAGATCGCACTTGATTGGAAACGCCACTGGCACGTGATCGGGCGACACGCCCGCCGAAAGCGTTACTGGTTTGCGTTTGCGCGCGCCCTTGCGCGCCGCGCCGAACAGCCGCGCCCACCAGCTTTCTTCGCCTACGTCGTGGGCGGCGACCGGATAGGGGCGAAAGAAATCAGGATCGTTCATAACGCGCGACTTGCGCGCCTGCGCATGGTCGAAGGTCGGCGTATCGATCATCGCGATGTTGTCGTAAGGGCATGCGATCGCGCAGTTGCCGCAGCCGATGCACATGTCGTACTGGAAATAGATTTCGCCCTCGGGGCGGCGCTTGATCGCGCCGGTCGGACAACTGTTCATACAGCGCGGGTCATCGCAATGGCGGCATGCGCTCGGAATCAGGTACTTGCCAATCTGGATGCCGTTGCGGATGAGGCGGCTTTTGCCGTGCAACGATTCGCACGCCTTGACGCAGTTGTCGCACTTGATGCAGAGGTCGAGATCCATAACCAGCAAAGCGTCGGCCTGGATGACGCCAAGTTGTCCACTGCGCTCGAGCAGTCCGGAGATTTCCGGCGTGATCGTCCTTTCCTGCTCGTGCCGGCGCGCTATGACCTCGCGCACAGCGGCCTCCACCTGCGGATAATCCTGGCACAGTTCAAGAAAATCGTCGCGGCGGATTTTGATCAGCTCGCACTTGCCGGCGGTGAGCACGCTCGCCCAGCGCACGCCGGTCTCAAGCAACGCCATCTCGCCAAAGTACTCACCCGCCCTCAGATAGGCGAGCACGCGCTTGCTGCCATCCTCCTGCTCGCGCACAATCTGGACGAAGCCGTCGCGCACGATATAAAAGGCGTCGCCCGGCTCGCCCTGCGTCACCAACGGCACCCCGCGCAATTCATAACGCAGAATTTCGCAGCGCGGTATGAGGTCGTTGATAAACTCGGGCTTGACGCCGTGAAACAACTCCAGCTCCACCGTGATATTGCGCACCGCGCGCTCACGGTAGCGATGAGCCAGGATGGCGCGGGCCGCGACGTTGATTTCGACGTACTTGAGCGCGTAGCGCGGGAGGTAGAAGATTTCCGTGCGCTCCGCCGCTACCACATCGGCCGTGCGCGGCAGGCCGCCAATGGCGCCCAACTCGCCGTAGAAATTGCCGGCCACGAATGTCGCAAGTTTCACCCGTCCCTGATCCGGAAGTTCATCATAGAGATCGACGGCGCCGTCCAGAATAAAGCACAGGTCGAGTTCATACTCGCCCTTGCGGCAGACTAATTGTTCGGGCTCGAACTCCTGGATGCGCATGCCTGGCTCGGACTCGTAGGCATGGAGAAACGATTCGCGCTGGTCGTCCGTGAAATTCCTGAACAGTTCCAGGCCGCTCAGCCGATGCCAGAGCAACCACCGGGGAAGCTTCGCATTCGCAAGCTCGTTCGACACAAAGCCGAGTTAAGCCGCAGCATCACTTCGATGTCAACCTCTCAATCCAACGCTCGAAGGCCGCCATGCGCCATAATCTCCCCGGTCCACAGGTAGCGCCGCGAGATCATCGCCGCGCAGCGGCTTGCGGCCCGGGGGTCAAGATTCGCCAATCCTGGATAGCCGCCGAGACCGCGGGAACCGGCGGCGTTAGCGGGCTTCGCGCGCGCTTTGGCCTCTGAAATCTTCACGCTGGCGCTGGCGCGTTTACGCGGACGTTTAAACCTTCCGCGGCGGGCGCGGCGTGCATCTCACGGTGGACATTGTGCCTGACGAGGAATAAAAGAGTTTCGTAAAATCAGTCCGGACGCACCTTGCATTTAAACCCGCCTTTGAGGGTTTTCTGGCTCGCGCGTTTCCCGGCAAACAGTTCAAGGAGGGGCAAAATAAATGCCCACCAAGTTGTACGTAGGCAACCTCGCCTACTCGGTAACTAATGAAGACCTGGAGACGCTCTTCTCTCAGGCGGGCAAGGTCGATAGCGCGGTCGTAGTCGTCGATAAGTTTTCGGGACAGTCGCGGGGCTTCGGTTTCGTCGAGATGGCCGATTCTAATGACGCCACACGGGCGATCGAAGAGTACAACGATACCGAGCTCAAGGGACGCAATATCAGAGTCAACGAAGCGCGCCCGCGTGAAGGCGGGCCTCGTGGCGGCGGTGGTGGTGGTGGCGGCGGCGGCGGC
>JBOHWJ010000575.1:0-14928 GCA_050736495.1 Binataceae bacterium (SeqCode)
CGCCTTGCGCACTGGATGATCGGCCGGCAGCAGACACAAGCCGTCGCTCTCGATCTTGAACGCGCAGTTGAGCCGCGCCCTGAAATTCTCGAGCGCGATCGCCGCCGTCAATTCCACCATTTGCTCCGTGTTGAAGAACGATCTCACCTCTTCGAACACCGCCTCGGGGACGTCGGCGGGCGTACGCGTCATCCCTTCGGCATAGCGCAACACCGCCTTTTCGCGGCGGTCAAAACGCGCACTGGTCCCGAAGGTGGCTAAATCCTCGAGTTGCTCATCGGTAATTCCGGCGTCTCTGCCGACGGCAGAGTTGATGTCCACTCAAAAGGGACAGCCGACCATCTGCGCCGTGCGCACTGAGACCATCGTCTTGAGACGGCCCTCGACCACCGTCGAGGCGCCAATCGCTTTGCCCAATTGTCCCGCGGCGAGCAGAATCTCCGGCCGATGCGCCAGCGCCGTGCTAGGCGTGATGACGCGCCCGAACAGGTCGAGGCTTCGCTGGAAGACTGACCTTACGCTCTCCGGGGCATGCTCCGGGTCAACTCCTTTGATTCGCACTACACTTCACCTCGTGTCTTCCAATTCGTTTACCGGCGGTCCGCCCGCGATTCAAGGACGACGGCCGTATTGACCGGGGGCGCGGGCACTGTTAGCTAAGACTGGTTATGCCGCATATTCCGGTTCATCCGTCGTCGCAAAAGCGCCATCGTCAAAGCCTCAAGAAACGCGAGCGCAATCGCGCGATAAAAACGCGCGTGCGCACCGTGACCAAGAGCGCGCTCGAAGCGATCGAGGGCAACGACGCGGCCGTGGCGCAAAAGCAACTGCGCGCCGCAGTGAAAGTGCTGTACAAGGCGGCCAGCAAAGGCACGCTCAAACGCAACACCGCCGCGCGCAAGGTCGCACGGCTTTCGCGCCGCCTCTATCGCTCGCACGGCGCCAAGCCGGCTGCCGCGGCGAGCGAAGCGCAGGGCTGAGTTACCGGGCAGTTTCCCATCAGCGTGGCGCGGCCATCAACTCCATCAGCATCCCGGCGATCTCCTGCTCGCGTTCCTTGAGCAGGCCCATTTTGAACTGCGCGTCGAGTTCACAAGCACGCCGATGTGCCCGTTTGAGGCGATGGAGACCGAAGCGCCGCGCACCGTCGACGGCGCGTCCCAGTAAGGCGCTGGCCGACGGATAGCCCAAGGCCTTCCCGACCTCGTCCATGCCCTTGCGCTTTTCCAGCACCGCCGCCGCGACCAGCATCCGGCGCACCATCGGGATAATCTCGACCGCGAGCAATTCGATCGGGTCGCGGCCGGTCTGAATCGCGCGATCGAAGAGCCCAATCGTTTCACCGATGCGGCCGCGCGTGACGCTCTCCGACAATTCGAACAGTTCCGGTGCGCGCGACGCACCCGCCTCACCCAGGTCGGAGACTTCGATCCGTCCGCGTTCGCCGCAACTGATCGCCGCCTTCACGATCACATTTTGAATCGCCCCGAGGTCGCCGCCATGACGTGCCGCCAGCAGGTCGGCGGCCTCGCGCGAGAGCTTGAGCGCGGTGCCGCGCGCGAAGACTTCGGCGTATTGTGCAATCTGGTTGTCGAACGGCCGCATGCAGTTGATCGCGATACCGGCCTGCTCGACCTTGCGCCGGACACGCGCGGGCGCGCTGTCGCGTTCATAGAGCAGCGCCAGATGGATCGGACCGGCGACGCGGTCGATAGCGGCGATTAGCGCGGCGTCGTCGCCACCCGCGCCCGCACGGCGACCGCCAGCCGAGCCGCTTTCGCCGCCGTCCTGGTTCTCACCGCCGCCATCGTCGCGACCGCCAGCGCCGCCACCGCGTTCGCGATGCGAACGGAGCACGCGGCAGACGACGAGACGCCGAGGCGCGAACAGATCCTCGCCCGCAAGCTCATTTATCATCGCTGCGAAGCCGTCGGCGGCGCCGACTTGATACGAGCGATACTGGAAGCCGTCGCGCGCGAGCCGTGCACGCAGCGCGTCGAGCACGTATTCGCGGATGAAGGGTTGCGGTCCCGCCAGCAGAAAAACGGGTGCGAGCCTGGACCGCTCACCGAGGCCGCGCAGAAACGGCAGCGCCGCTTCGACCGCCATACCGCTCTCCTCCTCGCCGCGCGCCCCGTCAGAAGCCCTCGGACATCGAGGCGTAGAGATTCTTCGAGAGCTGGTCCATCATCTGGCCCCGCGAGAACGATTCCTGACTCTGCGCCACCTGGATATCGGTCATGCGCGCGATGTCTTGCGAACGCAGGTTTTGCTGCAGGAAGGTCGGCGCGGTCGTGACCACCGATTGCGAGACCAGGGAAAATTGTTGACTCTCGCTCAATCCGTTAGTCCGCCAAATGGTCTTATGAGTGTGCGCGTCGACCAGTACCGCGTCGACCGCGATGGTTTCGTTGGAAATGGTTGGCTCGTTGACCGAATTGAACGCCACCGGAAGGTTATTCATGTAGTAAACATCGCCGCTCAGCACAAGGTCGGCCTGGCTTGGATCGTCGACCAGATCGAGCCGCTTATGATTGGCGATCTCGTCCTTGATATAGCGCATCAATTGATCATTGGCGCCGTTGAAACGGGTGCGGTTGCTGAAGCGGGCGACGTAGATGGTCTTGGCCTGGACCGGGATTCCGGAGCCCGAGGCCGCGAAATGATAACCGCATCCGCTGGCGCATAGCGCCACCGCGGCCATCATCAGGGCAAGTCTAGTGAGACTTAGCCGGATTGCGTTCCTCACCTTTCTCCTTCAAATTGAGCCGCCCCGCGACCTGGTCGAGCACACCGTTGACGAAGCGCCCCGATTCCTGATCGCCGTAGCGCTTGGCCAGTTCGATGGCCTCGTCGATAGTCACGCGCGCGGGCACGTCGTCGAGACTCATCAATTCGTACAGCGCAAGCCTGAGGATATTGTGATCGACTCGCGACAGCCGGCCGATCGACCAATGCTCGAGCGCATCGGCCAGATGCTTATCCAACGCTCCCTGATCGTGCCGGACGCCCTCGACCAGGCGCAAGGCGAACTTCCGCGCGCGCTCGTCAGCCGGGAAAGTATCGAAAAACAGCAGGAGGTCCTCGTTCGAGGCTCCGCCGCGAATATCAATCTGGTAAAGGGCCTTGAGCGCCAGCTCACGCCCCAGATGTCTCAGTCCCATTCCGAATGCTCCGGCCGCGTCATCCAGCGCGGCGCGGCACGCTGAACCCCGCGTGGTTCAGGTGACGACCTTGAGCTTGGTGAACAGGTGGCCGAGTTTTTCCTTCTTGGTCCGCAGGTAGTCGATGTTGCCGCTGTGCGGCGTGACTTCCAGTGGTATCCGCGTCACACGCACGCCGTAGCGCTTGAGGCTTTCGATCTTGTGCGGATTGTTGGTAAGCAGCCTGACCTCGCCCACCCCCAGGTCGCGCAGGATTTGCGCCCCTATTCCATAATCGCGCAAGTCATCCTTGAAGCCCAGTTCGAGATTGGCCTCGACCGTGTCCAAACCCTGGTCCTGCAGCGCGTAGGCCTTGATCTTGTTGCCGAGACCGATGCCGCGGCCTTCCTGGTGAAGATAGATGATCACGCCCGCATCCGCCGCGACAATCTGCGTGATCGATTCGGCCAATTGCTCGCCGCAATCGCAGCGGCTCGAGCCGAATACATCACCGGTGAGACATTCCGAATGAAGCCGCACCAGTGCCGGGCGGCCGCCGCCGACATTGCCTTTGACCAATGCCAGATGCTCGCGGCCGTCGACGATATTGCGGAAGACCACCGCACGCAACTCGCCCTCATCAATCGCGAAAGGTGTTTCGGTGATGCGTTGCACCAGCAATTCATTGGTCAGGCGATAAGAAACCAGGTCGCGCATGAAACAGAGCGGGATCGAATGGGCCTCGCCAAACTCGCGCAGCTCAGCCAGCCGCGCCGCTTCGCCATCTTCGCGCAGGATGGCACAAATCGCGGCGATTGGCCTCATTCCGGAACTGCGCACGAGGTCAACCGCGCCTTCGGCGCGACCCATCCTCATCATGACGCCGCCGCTGAGCGCCATCAGCGGCAGCACATGCCCCGGCATCACGAGGTTTTCAGGATTGGATTTGTCGCAAGCCAGCACGCCAATCGTGCGCGCACGATCGTTGGCGGAAATGCCGGTGGTAACGCCTTCGCGCGCCTCGACCAGCACGCCGGCCTGTTCCCTGGCGTCATCGTTCAGGGTTGACGGCACCAGCGGAATGCCAAGCTCGCGCATCCGCCGTTCGGGAATCGCCACCGAGACGATTCCGCGTCCGTGCCGGGCCATAAAATTGACATGTTGCGGGGTGACTTTCTCCGCGGCCATCACGAGGTCGCCCTCGCTGTCCTCGGCGTCATCATTGGCGAGTATAACCATTTGGGCGCCGCGGATACGGCTGAAAATTTCTTCCATCGGGATCGCGGACACAGGCATTGCCTCTCGTACACTGGATATTATCACCCGCCGCCAGGGACACAAAAGCCGCCGCCGCTGCCACGATGCGCGATTGAGGGGCCGCGGGCGTGTCCGCGCACGGAAATCCCAGCCTCGAGCAGCCAATCGTCGCCGACCCGTGTGGCGCTGGGAGGCTCCAGCCGAATCGCGCGTTTTACCGTGGCCGGATGCAAATTCTCGACGGCCGCCAGTCCGCCGCCGATGATTCGCGGCGCGATAAAGAACGCGACCCGGTCGACCACGCCCGCTGCCAGCGCCGCTCCCGCCAAATGGGCGCCGCCCTCCAGCAGCACTTTCGACCATCCACGCCGCCCCAACTCCCGCATCAGGGGGCCAAGCGCCACTTCATCGTCATGTCCAGCGACAGCGATGACCTCGACCCGCGCACCATGATAGCGGCGCCGCGCGCGCATCAGATTCCGCTCGGTGGTGACCAGGATGGTCGGCGCCTTGGAGCGCAGATGGAACACGGTTGCCGCCGGCGGGCAATGCAGGCGTCCGTCGAGGATTACGCGCACCGGGTCGCGGCCGCCCTCGATTCGGCAGGTAAGCCGTGGATTATCGGCGATGACCGTACCGGCGCCTACCATTACGACATCGGACTCACGGCGCCATCGATGAACCAGTTTGCGCGAGGCCTCCGAACTTATCCAGCGCGCATCGCCGTTTTGCGTCGCGATCCGGCCGTCGAGCGAAGCCGCCAGCTTGAGCATGACAAACGGACGTCCGCGCGTCACCCGTGTGATGAAGCCCTCGTTGAGAGCGCGGCATTCGTCGGCCAGCACGCCAACGATGGTTTCGATTCCCGCGCGTTTTAGAATCGCAACGCCGCGTCCACGCACCGGCGGATAGGGGTCGAGGCATCCGACCACCACGCGGCGCACGCCGGCCACGGCCAACGCCCGCGCGCACGGCGGAGTCTGGCCGAAATGAGCGCACGGCTCGAACGAAACGTAAGCGGTTGCGCCGCGCGCATGGGCACCGGCGGCGGCGAGCGCCTGCGCTTCGGCATGGGGACGGCCGCCCGGCGCGGTGGCGCCACGCCCGA
The DNA here is from genome assembly GCA_050736495.1 of Binataceae bacterium (SeqCode). Lineage (GTDB taxonomy): Bacteria > Desulfobacterota > Binatia > Binatales > Binataceae > JBOHWJ01. Next base: position 5,509 of record JBOHWJ010000575.1, read on the forward strand.
CAACGCGGCCACCACGCGCGACCACACATCCCACGGCGGGATTCGGCGAGGTCAGTCCGAGCATCGCGCGCGCGAGTTCGAGGCACTCACGCATGAAGGCGTCGTCGCGAGCGGTAGCTACCACAGCGGAACCGCTACGAGGTAGGCTCGCCTTTCTTTTCCTTGATCCGGCCGGCGTCAGAGGCACCTTCTTTGCGCACTTTGATGAGGTCTTCGAGTTCGTGCATGAACTCGTCGATATCCTTGAAGGAACGATAGACCGACGCGAAGCGGACGTAAGCGACCTGGTCGATAACGTGCAATTCGTTCATCACGGCGCTGCCGATGAAGGAGCTAGGCGCTTCCTTGCCGCCGCGCTCGGCCAGCGCCACTTCGATACGGTCGGCGATTTGCTCGATGGTCTCCATGGAGACCGGCCGCTTCTCGCACGCCCGTTTGATTCCGGCGATAATCTTGACGCGGTCGAACGGCTCGCGCCGGCTGTCCTTCTTGACCACCATTGGCGCGGCTTCCTCGACCCGCTCGTAAGTGGTAAAGCGGCGTTTGCAGGCCGAGCACATCCGCCGCCGCCTGATCGTCGCACCGTCACCCGACATACGCGAATCGACCACGCGGTTGCCGCGGTGGCGGCAGAAGGGGCATCGCATGGCGCGAGTTTAACCTATGCGCCGGGGATTGAACCACCACGTGCCGCACCCGCGCGCGGCAGCAGCGCGCCCGGCGGCAGGCGGTAAGCCCGCGCCGCAAAAGAAAATTCCAACCGCGCCTGCGACCCGCCCCAGCCCATGGAACGGGATAAGACCGCGAACGCTTGCGGCCATCCGAATTTCATGGATTTCAAAAAGGTATGGGCAGGACGCTCAGCTTTTGTGAGCTTCGATATAGGTGACAACATCCTTGACGGTGCGGATCTTCTCGGCATCCTCATCCGAGATTTCCATGCCGTATTCTTCTTCCAGCGCCATCACGAGTTCGACAATGTCGAGCGAGTCAGCGCCGAGGTCCTCGATAAAGGAAGCCTCGGGCGTAACCTCGTCCGCCGACACGCCGAGTTGCTCGCTGATTATCTCGCGAACCTTTCCTTCGACGTCTCCAGCCATCTGTTGTTCATTCCTCCTGCAAGCGGTTATCGCTTTATCATTTGCCGGGACTTCTTTTCCACCTGATGCCATCAGCGCGGTCCCTATCTCTATCATTCCCCCGGGTGAGATTCTTCCGCGTTCCCGAAGCTTAACAGCGGAGCTTAGGCACTTGAAGAAGGCCAGGCAAGTTGGCGTCCGCCCTTGCGCGGACCGCAGCCACATGGCTTCGCACCGTGTATGGCTCCCCGCGATAAGATGCGCGGCGTGTTAGATGCCCAGGGCCGCCAGCGCCTGAATTGTGGACTTCAGCGAGGCCGCATCCTCCAGCGGACGCACCTTGACATTGCGGTTGATGCGGCGCATCAGGCCCGCCAGTACCCGTCCGGCACCAAATTCCACCGTGTTGGTGATTTCGGCGGCCGCCAAGGCCGCCATCGATTCCTCCCATCGCACTGGTGAGATGATCTGTTCGAGTAGCAGCGGCTTCACCCGCGCGGGGTCGCGATTGACCTCAGCGGTGACGTTGGCGATAACGCCGAACTTGAATTGGCCCAACGCCAGCCGTTCCAGCACGGGCGCCATGCCGTCGCGCGCCGGCTGCATCAGCGGGCAGTGAAAGGGCGCGCTCACCTTGAGTTCGACCGAGGAGGAGCCGCCTCGACTCTTGGCGATTTCGAGTGCGCGGCGCACCGCGCCGGCTTTGCCGGAGATGACGATCTGGCCGGGCGCGTTGAGATTCGCGGGCACCGCCAGCTCGCCGCCGCTGGAAACTTCCTCGCAGATGGCCTTGACCGCCGCCACATCGAGTCCGATGAGCGCGGCCATGGTGCCGTGGCCAGGCGGACACGCTTCCTGCATCAGGCGGCCGCGCTCGCGCACCGCCCTGAGCGCGTCGCCTAACGCGAGCACACCAGCGGCCACCAACGCGCTGTATTCACCGAGGCTATGGCCGGCGGCCAATTCCGCGCTGGCGCCACATTCGGACTTGAAAGCGCGCAGCGCCGCGATCGAAGTCGCAAGCGTCGCCGGTTGCGTATTCGTAGTCATCCGTAAGTCTTCCTCGGGCCCCGCAAAGCACATCCGCGAGAGCGAAAATCCCAGGGCCTCGTCGGCCTCCTCGAATACCTGGCGCGCCGCGGGAAATTCCTTGGCGAGTTCCGCGCCCATACCAACCTTCTGGGCGCCTTGACCGGGAAACAGGAATGCAAGTTTCATCTTCAGCGTGCCTGGCTTGGAAGTGCCGCGCCGGGCTCAGGAATGTTCGCCCTTGTCGGGCACGGTGGATTCAGCCGGCAGGTCATGGTCGGCGTGGTTCGGGCGGCCCTGCACGTCGGCGCCTTCACCCTCGAGCGCTTCGCCGTGATGGGCTTGCGCGGCCGTGGCTGAAGGTGCGCCGTTGACTGGCGGCGCCGCGTCGGTCGCGGGCTTGTGCGCGGATGCGGCCGGGGCGACCGACGGCTCGTCGTCATGGTTGACGCCACCAGCATGATTGCCGGCGGCCTCGCCATGGGCGGCCTCGGATGGCCTCTCGCCCTTCTCGGATTTGTCGGATCTGCGCTCAATCGTACCGTCGGCACGGCGGCGCGAGAGCCGTTCGCGCATGCGCAGGAACATCCCGCGGATACCTTTGCCGGAGGGCTTGGCAATCAGCCCGACGGGACTGTGCGCGAGCATTTCGACAATGCCGGCATTGACCTGCCGCACCAACGCTTCATTGGCCGCCGCGCGCACCGCGTTTCGAATCGCGCGTCCATTGGAAGAGCCGTGCGCGATGAAGGCGACACCATTGACACCCAACAACGGCGCACCGCCGTATTCGGCCGGGTCGAGCCGTTCCCTGATCGAACGGAGCCTGTCGCGCACGAGCAAATAGGCGAGGCGCCGCAACAATCCGCCGCCGAAGACTTCGCGCAGATTGCCGGCCATGAAGGAGGCGAAGCCTTCCATGGTTTTGAGCGCGACATTGCCGGTAAATCCGTCGGTAACTATAACGTCGGCCTTGGCACGATTGATGTCACGGCCCTCGACGTAACCAATATAGTTGATATGCGGCTCCATCTGGCGCAGCGCGTCCGAGCCGGCGCGCGTCAAGTCGGTGCCCTTGGAGTCTTCCTCGCCGTTGGAGAGCAGGCCCACGCGCGGGCGCGCGACCTTATGCACCAACTGCCAGTAGACACTGCCCATCACGCCGAATTGCATCAGATTGATGGGTTTCACGTCGGTGTTGGCGCCAGCATCGATCAGCAATGCGAGACCACCGGTGGTCGGCACCGGCGAGGCTATCGCGGGCCGGTCGACACCCGGCAGCGTGCCGAGAACCACCATCGTCGCCGCCATCACGGCGCCCGAATTTCCCGCGCTGACGAAGCCGTCGGCCTTGGCGCGCTTGACCAGGTCAAGGCCGACATGAATCGACGATTCGGGCTTGCCGAGCACGGATTCGAGCGGCGAGTCGTCCATCGCGACCACTTCGGCCGCATGTTCCACCGTGATGGCGAGGCCACGTGTGTTGTGCTCGGCCAGTTCCCGCTCGATCGTGCCGCGATCGCCGACCAGCACGATCTCCACGTGCAGGTCGCGCGCCGCCAGAACCGCGCCTTCAATCACGGCCTTGGGCGCGAGATCACCGCCCATCGCGTCAAGCGCGATTCTCACGATGTGCAGCGGAGACCGCTACTCCTTGATCTGGGCGAGTTCACGCCCTCGATACGTCCCGCAGTGGCGGCAGATGTGATGAGGGAGCGTGGGTTCACCGCACTGGGAGCACGCAATCGGGTTGACCGGCCGGAGGGCATCATGCGCGCGGCGCATGTTGCGTTTTGAGCTGGAGGTGCGGCGCTTGGGTGCTTGCATTATCTCTATTTCCCACTAATTGGAATTGTTTCGAGCCAGGCCGCCGGTTACGAGCGGCGGGCCTTAATCGAGCGCAGGACGGCAAGCCGCGGATCGAAGGTCTCCACCCGGCAGCCGCATTCGCCCTGATTCAGATTGACGCCACAATGCGGACACAGGCCGCGGCAGTCCTCCCGGCACAATGGCCGCTCGCACAACGCGAGCAGCATCTGCTCGCGGATCAGCGGGAGAAGGTCGACTTCCTCACCGTCATAGAGTGAAAACTCCAGGTCCTCAGCACGCAGGTCGGCCTGTCCATCATAACCAATCACTCGCGGCGACAGGACGTAACGAAACGCGCGATGGCGTACCGTTTTGAACTCCTCGGTGCAGCGCGCGCAGGACGCCACCGTCAATGCCCCGATCTGGCCCTGGAAAAACAGCTCCGTCCCCGCCCGGTAGTATGAAAGCTCAACCGAAATTGACTGGTCCAGCCGGTATTCTTTAACCGGCCCCTGAGCGAGAAGACGGTTGACGTCCACTTCCGATTCGAGGAACGAAATCTCATTCGCCTCGGCGGTTATGTCTGCGACCCGTAACTTCACACTATTAACGCCCGCCACGGCGCAGGCGCAAGAAAAGATTATTGCACGTCATATGCCGAGGTCCAAGACGGGGTAATCCGGCGCTACGCGGCCCAGAATGCGACTCGCGTTCACAGACTCCCGCACGAACGGACTCTCGAAGGCTCTGACCCCTGACCCACCGCGGATATTCAGGCCGCGACAGGCCGGGATAAAGCGGGCGGTGGAATTCGCCAATCCAATTCTGAATATTATAACGGCGGTGGTTCGCGAATCAGGCCGCTCGCGGGTTCGCGGAGCAGACATTCCCGCGAAGCAAACATTCCAGGGTTCAACCGTTGCCTGAGATGCGCATGCCAATGCTGGAGTTCGTCACGGGACCTGCCGCCCGGCATGGCGCTGGAATTGTCGTCAGGATCGTCACCGGGATCGTCACGGTAACGATCGTGGCGGCGGCCGTCGCCGCAGTCCTCGGCCTCTCCACTTCGGCATTGGCGGCACTGCCGCATGACCGCCTCAACCACCCCAACGGCGCATCCGCAACGCTGCCGCCGAGCGGCCTCGATGCGACCTCGTCGTCGCACGGCGGCCCGGCCGCGGCGCCGGCGAGCCTGCCGCCCGCGACCATTCGGATGGGCGGCGCGACTATCGACGTGAGCTTCGCCCCCGGCAAATTCGCTGTGCCGCAATCGCGTCTGCTGGTCTGGATTTCGGCTGCCGCTCGCGCCGTGATCGCGTACTACGGACGCTTCCCCGTCACCCGCGCGCATATCAATGTGATAGCCGTGGCGGGCCGCAAGGGCGTGCTCGACGGCCATTCGTGGGTCAACCATGAGATCTTCACCACGGTCCGTGTCGGCGAGCTGACCGATTCTTCCGACTTGAACGATGATTGGGTGATGACCCACGAGATGGTCCACTATGCATTCCCCATGATGGCGCGCGAACATCATTGGATCGAGGAGGGACTCGCCACCTACGTCGAGCCCATCGCGCGTCTTAAAGCCGGCGAACTCAACGCGCAGACGGTATGGAGTGAAATGGTCGATGGCATGCCCAAAGGATTGCCGGCGGCGAACGATGAAGGGCTCGACCACACGCATACGTGGGGCCGCACTTATTGGGGCGGTGCGCTGTTCTGCTTGATCGCCGACATCCGCATCCGTGACACAACCCATAACCGCCACGGATTGCGCGACGCTCTGCGCGGCATCATCGCGGCCGGCGGCAATATGGAAACGTCATGGCCCATCGAGCGCGCGCTCAAAGCCGGCGACGACGCGATTGGCGTGCCCGTGCTGGAACAACTGTACAGCCAGATGAAGGCGGCGCCGGTAAGTCCCGACCTCGCCGCGCTATGGCTCAAGCTCGGAGTCGAACCGCACGGCGATACGGTGATCTTTCACAACGGTGCGCCAATGGCACCGCTACGCCGTGCGATCGCGTCCAATCCAACGGTGCGGCCGGCTGCTCCGGCGCTATCACACAAGAGCAGGGCACCCGGACCGGCGGATGAACGGTGGAATGACAAAGGTCCGTCGCCGCAAGTCCAAACTCGGTCGGTTCAGTCGGCCGCGGACGCGCGCTTGGCGGCCGCGGCAACGCCGATTTGCGGGCAATCGCCGAGCAGCGCGCATCCGGCGCAATTCGGCCGGCGCGCGAAGCATACGCGCCGCCCATGCAGGATGAGCCGCATCGAAAACGGCGTCCAATCCACTGGTGGTCTGAGCTTTTGCAAATCGATTTCGATTTTATCCGGCTCGGCGCTGAGGGTGAGACCGAGCCGCCGCGACAGCCGCCGCACATGCGTGTCGACCACCAAGCCGGGTTCGCCGAAGACGTGACCGCGCACGACGTTGGCGGTTTTGCGGCCGACGCCGGGCAGCGTCACCAGTTCCTCCATCGTGCGCGGCACTTCGCCGCCGAAACGCTCGACGACCTGCCGCGCGCATCCCTGCAATGATTTGGCTTTCTGACGAAAAAAGCCGGTGGTGAGAATCAGCCGCTCAATTTTTTCCAGCGGCGCCACCGCCATCGCGCGGGCATCCGGGATTTCGCGAAACAACTCCGGCGTGACGCGATTGACGCGTTCGTCGGTGCATTGCGCCGATAGAATCGTCGCGGCCAGGCATTGCCACGCAGTGGCGAAATCCAGGCTGATACGCGCCTCGGGATAGAGCCGCGCAAGGGTGGCGGAAATCCGCGCGGCGCGCGCCGTCATTGCCACGCGCGTCCGCGCCGGCGCTTTAGCCGTCCGCCCGCGCCTCATCGTGTCGCGCTACGCGCGTCCGCGCCGGCCTGGCCATCGCCGCCGGCGGCCGCCGCGGTACCCAAGGCGGTGACAGCCATGAACTCTTCGAGTTCGGCACGTTCGCGCGCGCCGTTCCATCCAAGCTCGGCCGCAAGAATGTGGGCGACAGCCGGTGCCGCCGCCGCGGCCTCGTACGGCGCCCGCCATACCATAGCGGTACGCCGCACCAGGAAATCCGCGATCGAACGCGCCATTTCGGCGCGTACCGCGTAGACCACTTCGGCGCCGATCGCGGGCGCGTCCGGCGCCAGCCGCGGGCTCAGTTCGGAGCGTTGATGGGCCAGGCGGGCCACCTGCGCCGCGCGCGTACCGTAGCGGCCGTTCAGGATTTGCCGTACATCACCCGGAAGCTCCGCGAGCGCGTGTCGATAGTCGTTGGCTTCCTCGCCCACCGTGGCGAGCGCACGCGCGCCTGGCAAAGGCGTACCGGCGGTCGACGATTTCGCACCTCCACGTTTGAGCACCGCGGCCAAGCGGTCGACCACTTTTTCGGCGATCTCGCGATGTGCCGTCAGCTTGCCGCCCGCCACCGTATGCAGTCCCGAGCGGCTTTCCAAAATCACCTCTTCGCGCGAGACCGACGACGGCGGCAACCGGCCGCGCGCGGCCATCAACGATCGCAGCCCCGCGAATGAATAGGCGACGTCGCCGGGAGCGACGCGCACGCCCGGCATCGCGTCGGCGACCACGCTGAGCAGGTAGGCGACATCCTGCGCGTCGGCCGCGACCTTGGCGCGGTCGTCATTGAAATCGGTGTCGGTGGTGCCAACCATGACGTAATTGTCGCGCGGCAGCACGAACACTATTCGCCCGGTATTGTCGCTAAGCACCAGGGCATTGCGCAACGGCAGCCGTTTCTTGCTGACGATCAGATGCACGCCCTTGGTCAGCCGCACGCACGGCGCGGCATTGGGATCGTCCATGCGTCGCACGTCGTCCACCCATGGACCGGCGGCGTTGACGAAGCGCCGCGCGCGTAATTCGAAGCTCGCGCCGGAGATAAGGTCGCGCATGCCCGCCGCGCTGATATGCGCGCCATCCTTCGACAACCCTTGCAGCGCGACATAGTTCGCGATGGCGGCGCCGTGGTAGGCGGCGTCGAGCGCGTTTTCCAGCGTAAGCCGCGCATCGTCGCCCCAGGCGTCGTAATAGACCGCACCGCCGTTCAGACCATCCGTCCTGAGTCCCGGCTCGAAATCAGTGACGCGCATGGCGTCGAGCCGCTGATGGCGCTCATCCTCCGGCGTCCCGGCGAAGTAGTCATAGAACATCAGCCCCAGGCCAACGGCGAAGCGGCCGGGCTTGCGTCCGCGATAGAACGGGAAGAGGAAACGGATCGGATGAACCAGATGAGGTGCGGTCACGCGGCGCAGGCGTTCGCGCTCGTCAAGCGCATGGCGCACGAGGCGCAATTGCCCATGCGGCAAGTAACGAAGTCCGCCGTGAATCAGCTTCGAGGATCGCGACGAGGTGGCCCCGGCGAAATCGCCCTGGTCGACCAGCGCGACCTTGAACCCGCGCATCGCGGCGTCGCGCGCAATCGCGGTGCCGTTGATACCGCCTCCGATTACGGCGACGTCGAAGGTCACGTCGCGCAACCGTTTGAGCTGTTCGTCGCGCTCGATACGCGGCTGTGCGAGCGGACTTTGCTCGGGAGGCATTGTCAATTCACCGTCGCGCCGCGGCCCCGCCGCTATTCGCTCCCGCAACCCGCGCGCCTACTCCTCTGGATCCTCCTGAAACGAATAGCGCTCCTCGGTCCAGGGGTCGCCATGGCTGTGATAACCGCGCACTTCCCAGAAGCCGCGCCGATCGTTGAAACAAAATTCGATCGCGCGCACCCATTTCGCGCTCTTCCAGCCGTAAAGCTTCGGCACCACCAATCTAAGCGGGAACCCATGGTCCGGATGCAGTTCCTTGCCGTCGTGACGGTAGGCGAACATCACGTCGTCGCCGAGAAATTCCCCAAGCGGCAGATTAGTGGTGTAACCACCGTCGCAATGGACAAAGACGTAATGCACTTCGCCCTTGAGCCTGACCAGCTTCACAAGCTCGCGCGTCTTGACGCCTTCCCACACGTTGTCATAGCGCGACCAGGTCGTCACGCAATGAAAGTCCGCGACCTGGCGCGACATCGGCAGCGCCCGCACCTGCTCGTAATTGAGCCGCACCGGCTCTTCGACGAGGCCGATTATGCCAAAGTCCCATTTCGCCGGATTAAAGCGGGGCGTCGCACCGTAGCTCAACACCGGGAAATTGGTGGTCAGGTACTGGCCCGGCGGCAGGCGCTCAGGCCGTTCGGCGGAGGCCGGAGGCTCCTCCTCCGATTTTCGTCTCAACGGATTCCTCATGGCCATGATCAATAGCTAAGCTCGCCCATCGGTGAAAGTGGCGCGGGACAGTCACGTTCCGCCTTTCATCGAGCGCAAAATCGCGCCGGTCATCTCATCGGTGGTCGCCTTGCCACCCAAATCGCGTGTGAGCATGCGGCCCGAACGCAGCACCTTGCCGACCGCCGTGCGGATAAGATCGCCCGCCTTCGGATAGCCGATGTAGTCGGCCAGCATCGCACCCGACAATATCGCGGCGATTGGGTTGGCGACATTATGAC
>JBOHWJ010000576.1:0-3099 GCA_050736495.1 Binataceae bacterium (SeqCode)
CCGCAAGGGAGCGTCACTCGATGAGGTCAGCGAGGTTCTGCGCCATCGCTCGCGCATGACAACAACCATCTACGCGAAGTACGACATCGACGCGCTGCGCTCGATCGCGCGGCGTTGGCCGGTGGGAGGGGACGCCCGATGACGCCTTTAACCGTCCGCCTCCAGCAGTACATCGTCATGCGCCGCAGCCTTGGCTTCGATCTGAGGTTCGCGGAACGGGTACTGCGCAAGTTCGCGTAGTTCGCCGACCGCGAAGGCGCTGATCATATAACCGTCGATCTGTTCCTGCGCTGGAAGGAGCACTATGGCTCGGCCAACAACCTGACGTGGATGAACCGGCTCAGCATGCTGCGTATCTTCGCCCGGTGGCTTCAGGCCTTCGATGCCCGGACCGAAGTTCCTCCGCCTGGGCTGATAACCGGCAAACCGCGACGGACCAAGCCCTACATCTATAGTGATGATCAGGTCGCCGAAATCGTGAGCGAAGCGGGGCGGCTGCGATCTTCATACGGGCTGCGCGGATGGACCTGTTCGACCCTGTTCGGGCTGATCGTGGTGACCGGCCTGCGCGTGAACGAAGCCCTCGGGCTGGACGAGGAGGAGGTCGATCTCAAGGAAGCAGTGCTGACGATCAGGCGCGCGAAGAATCGCAAGAGCCGCTTCGTTCCGCTGTCCCTGTCAACAGCCGAACGGATGAGAGCCTATCGCGCGGAGCGCAACCGCATCCTCGGCCGCGGCCGGGCGGCGTTCTTCCTGCGCGAGAATGGCGACCGCCCGACCGACTGCTGCGCCCGCTACAACTTTGCCGTGGTCTGCCAACGAATCGGTCTTCGCAAGCGGCAGCCGTTCTGTAAACACGGCCGCGGCCCGCGCATACATGATCTGCGCCACACCTTCGCGGTGCGCACGATCATGGACTGGTATCGGCGCGGCCTCGATCCGGATCGCGAGATGCTCAAGCTCAGCACCTATCTGGGGCACACCAGGCCTGAGCACACTTACTGGTACATCGAGGCGATCCCGGAACTGCTGCAGCTCGCTTGCGAACGCGCGGAACGGAACCTCGCCGGGAGGCAAGCGCGATGAGGACGTATCCCCTCCCGATGTACGTTCAGCGCTTCTTCACCGAACGCCTCGCATCCCAGCTTCACGCCAGCCCGAACACGGTGGCAAGCTACCGCGACACCTTCCGTCTGCTCCTGAAATACGCCGCGGACCGACTCAAGCGCGAGCCAACCCAGCTTCAGATCGCCGATATCGACGCGGACCTGATCGCAGACTTCCTGACCTTCGTCGAAACCAAACGCGGCAATGGCGCGCGCAGCCGCAACACGCGGCTGTCGGCGATCCGCTCGTTCTTCGCGTATGTCGCCGCCAATGAACCGCAACTTCTCCATCACTGCCAGCAGGCGTTGGCGATGCCATCCAAGCGGTATGAGAAACGGACGATCGACTATCTCACCCACGCGGAGATCGAAGCTCTTATCGGAGCAGCCGACCTGGCGAGCCGGTCCGGCCGCCGAGATCGGATGCTCCTTCTGCTCGCCCTCCAGACCGGGCTTCGCGTGTCGGAGTTGATCAACCTGACCTGCGGCGACGTTGCGCTCGATACAGGCGCGCACGTGCGCTGCATGGGCAAGGGACGAAAGGAACGAGCGACTCCCCTCCGCAAGGACTGTATCGAAGCGCTCCGCGCTTGGCTTGGCGAACGTGGCGGTGCCGATAGCGAGCCACTGTTCGTGAGCAATCGGCACGAGCGGCTCAGCCGCGATGCGGTCGAACGTATCGTCCGCAAGCACGTCGCGTTGGCCGCCGAAACCTGTCCGACGCTCAAAGGCAAGCGCGTAACACCCCACGTGCTGCGCCACAGCGCGGCGATGCAGTTGCTCCAGAACGGTGTGGACCGCACGGTGATCGCGCTGTGGCTCGGCCATGAGTCGGTCGAAAGCACCCAGATGTACGTCCACGCGGATATAGAGTTGAAGGAAAAGGCGATGGCGAAGACGCAGCCGATCGCAGTCTCACCGGGCCGCTATCGCCCCAGCGACGACCTGCTCGCGTTCCTGGAAGGGCTCTGATTATGCCGACATCTCGTGCTCGTGCCCCATGAGCCAAGCTGGTTCCTGAGAAAGACGCCGCCTAATCCGAAAGTCGGCATAATAGCCATATTCATGGCCCAGAGTCATCCGCAGCCGGTTCTCGTAGCGCGATGACGCCAGCCGCTCGGAAATCTTTAGCGTCGGGGTTACGGTCAGTAAAGTAGTCGGTGTATCCGTCGACGTTTTCAGCGAGGTCCGCATACAGGTCTAGGTCCTCAGCTTCGGCCTCGATCATGCGGATTATGTCGTCGGTCGGGATCGGCAGCCTGAAGCCGCCGGAGTGGTAATCCATGAATTCCGTGACGATTCGCTCGCAGCGGCCGTCAAGCTCTTCTGTCTTGAAATAGAGACGCTTGATCGGGCGTCCGCGCGGATCGCGAAGCAACTTCATTTTCGCCTGCCCGGTGGTTTTACTCCCAGCGCCTTACGGAATGCGCGATAGGCGGCTTCGAGCCGCTCGTGGCCGGCCTCGGTCTTCACGTCCGGGGGCTGGCGGTTAGCATGAAAGTACAGCACATCGGGCGAGACGCCGACAATCTTCGCCATCCGCTCGATTAGGTAGTCCTCGGGGGGATAGCGGTGATCATGCTCCACCGCGTTCAGGTAAGGGGGATCGACGGGTCGCCCATCTTCGCGCTTCAAACGCGCAGCAAGCTCTCTCTGCGTGATCCCGGCCTTCTTACGAGCTTCCCTGAGCACCTGGCCGAAAGTCTTCATTGAGATTCATCAGCGCCAAACATCACCGCTCGCCGCCTCCTAATCGCAAAAAGAATACCGGAGCGCACAACAAATGTCGCCGAAAGCCACAATCTCGGAATTACGAAAAGCCGCAATAAACAGCTAACGGCTGCCGCCTGATTGCGCGTCCGCTTCCCCGCGGGGGCAGGACGGCATCTGTCGTATGGAGTTGCGCAAACATTTTAAAGGCACGCTCCCTCCACCCGAGACTGAGGGAGCGCGCAGGATTCTCAGACGCGCGAAGTGGAACGCTGCACGGCGT
>JBOHWJ010000577.1:0-12182 GCA_050736495.1 Binataceae bacterium (SeqCode)
GGTGTCGGGCAGCGGTTTGAGTGGCGCTATTCCGGCCTGCGGCGCCGTCGAGGTCGTGTTCGGACCGCTGAAATAGATCGGCTTTTCGCCCTTGAGCATGTCAGGCGTGAGCACGTAGTCACCGCCGAGTGAACTACGCCATATGGTGTTGGCGACCTGCTCGTTGCCGCCGGTCAGGGCATAGCCGGCGCCACCAGCGATACCGCCGAGAATGCCGTAGACCAGCTTGGCCGGAACGTACAAGAGGTTACTGGCGACCGTACCAGCCCCGATGCCAACGCCTTTCCAGTTGACGCCGCCGTCGTCAGGCTGCGGCACCTGGGGCTGAGCCGTCGTCGCCGCCGGCTGGTTATCGGTTTGCGCCATCGCGCTGACGGGCAGCGCGAGTGCGGTGGCGATCAGGATCGCGAGGGCGATCCGAATCTCGGGATTGAGCCTATTACGCATAGTTCCTCTTCCTCCCCTCCACGAAAGACTTCGGACATTTCATTCAGTCTTTACGACCACATCCTTGGGCAACAGATCGAGCAGAAGGGTAAACGCAAGTTCAAGGTAATGGCGGTCTTTTGATTCAAGCGTGAGCCTGACGCGGTACTCCGGGTTGCCGATACGCGGGTAGGAGCCAAGCAGCAATTCGGGAAAACGCGCCAGGCAGGCGTTCAGATGCTCGGCGATGGAACTTTCGATCGCGCTGGTATAGATCGTGTGGATGTAATACGGCGCGCTGGCAAAGCGGGTCGAAAGCGCCAGCAGCTTGGGTTCGAAGATTTGCGGTATCCCCGGCAAAATGTAGACATTTTCCAGTTGCACGGTTGGAAAGCGCAGGTCGCCGGCCGCATTGAGCACGGCGCCCTCCGGGACTTCCGCCATTTTGAGCCCGGCCGCGTTGGTCTTGCCGGCGAAATGCTCGTCGATGATGCGGGCGAGTTCTGGATGAATCACGATCTTGCGCCCAAATGCGATTGCCACCCCTTCCATCGTAATATCGTCGTGGGTCGGACCCACGCCGCCCGAGGTCAGCACGAAGTCGAAGTGTTTTGAGCAATAGATAACTTCGCCAGCGATTGCCTGAAGTTCGTCGGGCACCACGGCGATACGTTTGAGCGCGACGCCAAGCTTCCGCAACTCGCGCGCGGCGAAGTAGGCATTGCTGTCCTGCACCTTGCCGGACAGGATTTCGTTGCCCACCACCACCAAAGCGCAAGTTCGTTCCTGCATACGCGCTACGCCGCTCGCTGCCAGTATTATCACAAGCGCCGCCCCAATGCGGCAAGTGGAGGGGGTTGCCTCGCAATTGCACCATTTTAGGACGACTCGAAAATGCGCGTAACCGTCCGCTGGCGGTTAACTTTCGGCGTGCTCGATATCAGCGGCTCGCGCCTTCAGGAATTCGCGCAAGCGGCGTTTGAGCCGGCTCTCGATCTGGCGCACGCGCTCGCGGCTGATACCGAATTTCTCGCCGACCTGCTGTAGTGTCGGCGGATCCTCCGCGAGCAGGCGTTCGCGGAAAATCTCCAACTCCTTGCCCTCAAGCGCTCCAGCGAACTCCTCGATCTGCGCGTGGGCGAAATCGCGCCATTCGCCGCGCGCGGCGGCTTCTTCGGGGTCGAAGGAGCTGTCGGGCAGTGCGTCGATGAGGCTCGTATCGTCTTCGGAGCCGGTGGGCTGATCGAGCGAGATCTCGCTCTGCGCCATCCGTTCCTGCATCTCGCGCACTTCGCTCTCTTTGACGCCAATACGCTGTGCCAGGAGCTTTGGCTGCGGTTTGAAGCCCTCGGCCTCGAGCCGGTCGGTTTCTTTCCTGAGATTGAAGAACAGCTTGCGCTGGGCCTGCGTAGTGCCGATTTTGACTAATCGCCAGTTGTTGATGAGGTGGCGATAGATATAGGCGCGCACCCACCATACCGCGTAGGAGGGAAACCGAATTCCGCGGTATGGGTCGAAGTTCTTGACCGCCTCCATCAGGCCGACGTTGCCCTCCTGAATAAGGTCGAGCAGGTTCCTGGTGGCACGCGCGAATTCATTGGCGATCTTGACCACCAGGCGCAGGTTGGCGGTCACCAGCTTGTAGGCGTCCTCGGAGTTGCGCTGCTGGTGATAGCGCTTGGCGATCTCGATCTCCTCTTCGCGGCTCAACAGCGGGAAGCGTCGGATTTCCGCGAGATAACGGCTTAGCGGGTCGTACGGAACCAGCGAGCCGCCGTCATCCGCGGCGCTCGCCGCGCCGACGGCTGTGCCAAAATCGGCTTCCGGATGAAGTTCCGGAGGTTGCTCGGCATGCTCTTCCGCATTTACGTCAGACGGGTTTTCGGAGCGGCTCGTCACAGCTAAACCGGGAGCGACAGTGCCGGATTCGTCGTCCAGCGGGCCCGGTTCGGCGGCCGAATCCATTTCGTGCTCAACTTCGGGCTCTGCTTCATGCTCGGCGCGGCGCGGCGCGTCCTCGAACGCGGCCACATTGTCATCGACGACTTCGGCTTCCACCGGCGTGTCGCGAACTATCGTCTCGCCGACTGTTGCCTGGTCGACAGGGCGCACCTGGTCCTGCGACCGAGCCGTCTTCGGCTTGCTCCTGATACGCTTGGGCGGCCGTCCATTGATACGTTTGCGCGCCACTGCCAAATCCATCGCGAGGGCAGGCTCCGTGAGCCGTCCCGAATGAAATTCGAAGCGGGCTTTCCTGGAAGTTTGAAGCGCGGCCCCGCAATGCCGGGTGAACCGTCCGCGCTGGTCAGCGCGTTGGTCTGGTTTCGGATTCGACCACGCCCACCTTGCCAGCGGCTATTTCGCGCAGCGCGGTGACCACGTCCTTGTTGTCGGATTCGACCAGCGGGCGGGCGCCTTTCAGGAGCTGTTTGGCACGGCGCGCCGCTACCAAGACCAAATCAAACCGATTAGGAATATTTTCGAGGCAGTCCTCAACCGTGATTCTCGCCATTATGGGTCAATTCTCCGGCGCTGTCCGGAGCTTGTCAACGAACCCGGAAACCCGCCATCAGCGCGCCACATGCGCTGGAAACGAAGCTACGATTCGCATCGCGCCTCCGCTGCGGCATTTGTGTCCTCGAAAGGCGTGAACGCGATAAGCCGCTGCGCGCCGACCATCACGAATTGACGGCGGCGCCGGTTGGCGCGCTATTTTTCGACGGGCAGACCGCTGCTCGCCCATTCCGCGTACGAGCCATCGTACAACTGAACGTCGTAGCCCAACTCGCGCAGCGCCAGGTAACCCAGCGCGGCGCGCGGCCCGCTGCGGCAGTAAGCGATTATTTTTTCACCCGGCCGCACACTCGCATCGGCAAACATGCGCTCAAGCTGGTCCCTCGGCGCCAGCAGCCTCGCGGGTGGGCGGGCGAGATCGCGCCATACGATATTGGCCGCGCCGGGAATGTGTCCGGGGTGGCCGTCCGTATCGCGCGCCCCGGTGAATTCTTCGGCGCTACGGAAATCGACCAGTTTGAGTTGGCTTTGCTCGCGGACTTCCGCGAGGGTGGCGCGAATCGCCGGATTGAGATGCACGGTGAAATGGCGCGTGGGCGCTTCGACCGGCTTGTACAGTACTTCGCGGCCTTCGGCCTTCCACTGCTCGAAGAACGCGTCCATCACTTCGACATCAGTACGCCCCAGATACTCGAGTATCCACGCGAGCATCGCGGCATTCTGGCCCTCGGGCGAGTCGTAAAGCACTGGCGTGACGGAATCGCCGAGTCCGGCGCCGCCGATCCAGGCGGACAGCTCGTTTGGCGCGAGCAATTTACCGTCTGTGCCGAAGGCTTTGTAAGCGGGGACATTGATTGCGCCGGCCAGATGGCCCGACAGGTACTTCATCGGTCGGCGCGGGTCGATCAGAGTCACTTTGGATGTGCCGAGCCGTTCGGCGACCGACACGGATGCAACCAGTTTCGCCATGAGCAGCGTTGTGAGCACGCCTCAAGAGACGTGCGACTCCTCAGCCAGCCCTCATCCGATCGCTCCTCCAATGGCCGGGGACAGCGATCGATGAGAAGCGCTAAGACATTACGGGAAAAGTTCGACGAGCAACCTCAGACCTTCTCGAACTCGGGGATAACCTGCGTCGGCCGCATCACCGTCTGCGTGACTGGCGAGCCATCGATGGCGGCCTGCCAGATTTCGCGCAAGGTCTTCTCGTCGGCGTCGGCGCTCACGAAGCATTTCGCCTTGATAGACGGATAGCCCGGATTACCGGCCGGGCTATGACCTGCCCATTTCAAGATATTGTCGAAGTTGCCCTCCAGCGCGATTTCGAGGTCGCGGATTTTTACCCCGCGCTTGGTCGCGTTCAGGACATAGCCGACAGTGAGGCAACTGCCGACGGCGGAAAGCAATTGCTCGTGCGCGGAGGCGGCCGAGTCGCTGGCGTCGAGACCCTCGGGCTCATCCAGTTGCACAGTATGTTTGCGCATGTAGGCCTTGGCCTTGAAACCGCCCTGCCATACGACACGCGACTTCCATGGCCCGCTGACGGCCTTGAGCGTCTCGGGATCGTCGCGCATCGAGTCGAGAATCTGGTTAATCTTTTCGATGCGGAGTCCGTTGAGAGTGCCTTCGTCTGCCATGGGAATTGCCTCGCTTGGTTATTCGTGAATTACGCGTACTCGCGCCGCAAGATCTCGGCCGCCTCGGCGATCGCCTGCAACTTGCGATAGGCGACGTCGGCCGTGTTGACGCAGCGTTCGGCGAAGGTGCCGAAGCCGCAATCGGGATTCAGGTAAATCTTGTCGGGATCGAAGTACTTGAGAACTTCCTTGACGCGTCCGACGATTTGGTTGGGGTCCTCGATCTCGTCGGTGCGCGGATTGGAGACGCCGAGACCGATCTCCTTGCCGTTGCGATATTCCTTGAAGACTTCGAGCTCGCCCGCGCGCGGCGTCGCCATCTCGAGCACGAGCTGGTCGACGTTCATCCGCATCAACCATGGCAGCAGCGGACCATAGTTGCCGGTGAGCAGGACGTTTTCCTTGCGGCTCCAATTGCCGCGGCAGACATGAACGCCGAACTTGACGCCGTCGATTCCCTCCACCGCTTCGTTGACCAGGCGCACGGCGAATTCGAGTTCGTGGGTGGGGTCCGTGCGCGAACCGAGCGCGGCGCACATGAAGGTCTGTTCGGCCTCGTCGCCGTATACCACCTGCGAAATCGAAGGCTCGTCGAGCTGGATGAAGTCGACACCCAGTTTTTTGAGCGCCAGTATCTCGTTGCGAATGATGCGGACGACGTCCCTGGAAAGATCCTCACGCGTCGGATAGGCCTTGTCCGAGAGCCCCTCGAACCAGCTCGAGCGGGTCAGCATATAGGGACCCGGAATCGGCACCTTGGTCTGGAGCCTGGTATGCTCCTTGAGGAACTTCGCCTCGTCGGTCGCGAGTCCCTCGCGCTGCTTGATTTTCTCGATTGCGATCGGGCTTTTGATTGCAAAGGCGGGAACATCAAGGCCGCGCAGGATTTCCTCGAAACCGGCGCGATCCTTCATGAAGTCGAGTAACTGGGAGAGCTTCATCAGGCGCATCCCGGAGATCTTTTCGACCACGAAGGAGTAGAAATTGTCGCGGCGCATCTCACCGTCGCTGACGATATCGACGCCGGCATCTTCTTCATACTTGATCGCGGCGAGCACCGCCTCGTCGGCAATCTGGTTGAACTCGGCCGCGGAAATTTCATCGGCTTGGCGGCGGCGCAGCGCCTGGACGAGCCAATCAGGGCGCGACCATGAGCCGACCACTGTCACCGGGAAAAGCTTGCTCTGAGCCATCAAAACGACTTCCTCGAAGAACTTGAACGTTGGTCTACTTTTGCAACGCCGATGGCGGTTGGCAAGAGCATCCGCCTTCTTACGAGCCGCGGCGGACATTTGTGCTCGAATTGTCGGGTCGGCGCCAGTGCGCTCGCGAAAACTTTAGCGCGGTTTAACCACGGAGACGGCTGCCCGAGGCGTTGCGCCGAGCGCCGCCGCCATTTCCCTCAACAGGCCTGCGACCACGCGTGGCGAATCGACGCGATAGCGCGCGCCGCTCTTGCGCGCGTCGCCAACCAGCACGGTGATACCGCGCCCGTCGACGCCGCGAAGGCGTTGAAACTGGATGCTCGTCAATCGCGTTTTATAGGCTCCGTGAGGAGCGTTATGAGTTCCCTCATGACTGTGACCGCCCGGTCGGCGTCGGCCTCTCTGGCAGCAAAATGCTCCGCTAGTAATATCTCCATTTTCTTCCAGGCTTGTTGCGCATCGGCAGCATCGGTGAATGCTTTAAAGAAAGCAATCCAATTTTTTGCCTCAATGCCTGCGACACGTTCATTGATTGCCTGGATGACGAATTGGTCTAATTCGGGTAAACCAAGCCGGGCAACGCGCCCAAAATTTCCACCTTGGTCCGAGACCGGGCGATCGTTGATTCCAGATTTCGACGGGGAATAGGGAACGGCGCCGTCCGCGTGGATGACTATCGGATCGCTCTTCGCTTTGCGAAGGTATGTCCACCAGTGATTTCGTGCTTCGGTAGCATAACGAGCATTTTCGATGTACGGGGCGTGAACTACCGGATGGCCCGAGAGCACGTTCTTCAGTCGCCAGGGCACGATCACGAGAAGGTCATTTTCCGCGCAAGCGTTTTGCGTAACAGTATAGCGAAATGACGGTTCACCCTCTTTGGAAAGCAAATACCAACCCTTAAGTTCGATACCGACGGCGGTTGAAAGCTGCCCGCCCTTGCGTGATACCAAGCGTACATCGGGAAACGACTGGGAGCGTCGCTCAAAACGATATTCCAGCCACTCGTCGTCGGGATCCCAAACCTTGCGGATTCCGTTCAGCGTATCGACAACTTGATTCTCGATCGTACCTCCGAGGGACGTATTAAGGGCAAAGAGATCAACCGCTTCGATGCCATCAATATTTGTTTCCGTCTTGAAGTAGGCTGGCAAGGCTCGAATGGCGTCTCGCAAATGCCCGTCGAGCTTGCCCAGCGCGCCCGTTAAGACTGGGCGAATGGGAGCGGGCGACTTAGTCGACGTTGAGAATCTCGCTGCCGCTACAGCGCATGGCTCCGTCAAGCCGCTCTCGTGCCAAGTCGTAAAACACGTCATAAACCTCTGCCGCGAAAGGGCGCCGCTGAAGCTCGATTGCGGCTACCGATGCCGAACATAGTCCGCCAAAGGGTTCCCAGACAACGTCGCCCAAATCAGTCGATGCAGATATGATCCGGCGCATGAAGCTTATGGGCTTCTGGTTTAGATGGATCGTGGCGTTCTTGCCGGGCTTATAGACCCTCGGAGCCGAACGATGACCGTTTCCCTTGTAACGCTCATCGCCGTTGAGTGGCGGGTGAGACCACACGTTGGTTACGGCGTGCTGGTGATCCCAAGGATGTCGCAGAGACGCCCACTCCTCAGCCGTTATCGGTCGCTCTCCGTCGCAAGAGAAGTAAGGGCGGCCTGCGCTATCTCCGTGCTCGTTCGCGTAGTCTACGAGCTTCTGCATCATTTCGGGGGGCGGGAAGTACCAGAGCCAATCCTGGGTAAGGTATTTACGTGTTGCCGCGTTTCTGACTCTGCATGCTTGATTCGCCTTACTAAGTGAGAGACCCGTGCGCCGCCATTCGTGTCGCAACCACTTCTTGGCCGTCATCACGCCAAGAGGTGTCACGAACTCAAGCCTACGACGATAAAATACACATAGTTCCGTAACGACGGGGAATTGCCGGATGGTGTCGCCGTTCACATTTCCAGCGATGTGTGGAATGCCCTTGTCCCAGATGATCGCTTGCACATATTCCCAGCCGTTTGCAGCTAGGAGACTATGGACCGTTGCCCACCCGACCTCGGTATTCCAGAACCATAAGGTCGTAGCGGCCGTCGCCTTCTCAGACCACGCTTCAATATGCGGCGTATACCACTTAATCAAGCCGTCCGACGTGCGCGGATCGCCGTGAAAGCCTCCAACACCATAGGCTCCGTCGGAAATGATGGCACTGGGCGCGGGCCAAGTCCCATAGGCACCCCGTACGTCACCATGGTAGAGAGTCCAGCGGCATGTGCCGGCGCTTCTGCGATTTCTGGATGTTACGTCCCTGGATGCTGCGATAAGCTTCATGCGGTCGCTTGAGCGCGGGCGCATTAACGCAACATCAGAGACGGGTAACGTTAGCTTAAGTTGCCCGCCGCCTTGAGCCACCTCGCCACCTCGTTTGGTCTTTGTCAGGGCCGGAGCCGAACTCCCACGCGAAACCGACCTGAGAACTCCATCAAAGGACTTGAACGTTGGTCTACTTTTGCAACGCCGATGACGGTTGGCAAGAGCGTCCGCCTTTTTCCAGCCGCTGGGACATTGCGTTATGGAATTGTCAGGTCGGCGTCGGTGCGCTCGCGAAAACTTTAGCGCGGTTTAACCACGGAGACGGCTGCCCGAGGCGTTGCGCCGAGCGCCGCCGCCATTTCCCTCAACAGGCCTGCGACCACGCATGGAGAGTCGACCCGATAGCGCGCGCCGCTCTTGCTCGCGTCGCCAACCAGCACGGTGATACCGCGCCCGTCTATCGCCGCAAAGGCGTCCTCGTCAGTAAGATCGTCGCCGAAATAGACCGGGGTGAAGGACGGGCCGGCGCGCCGCATGAGTTCGAGCACAACGTGGCCCTTGCCCGCGATGCTGGGGATTGCCTCGACTACCATCTTGCCGTGCCGGACGGCCAGCCTCGGTGTTTGTTGCGAGAGGAAATCTTCGAATCCGTGGCGAACCGCTTCACCGACGGCGACGGGGGCGTTGCGATAATGGAGCGCGATCGCGATCCCCTTGTCCTCGATCACGAAGCCCATGCCGCGCGGAAGGTTGGCTGCGAGCCATGCGCGAAACTGCACCAACTCCGGTTCGCATTCGGCCACGCCGTGCGCTAGTTCGCGTGTCGTGCCGTCGTAGCTCAGTTCGAGTCCGTGCGTACCAACCAGGATGAGACCCGCGCTGGCGGCGCCGAGCAGCCGCTTCATCGTGGCGAGGTCGCGTCCGCTCACGATTGCGACCAATACACGCTCGCGGGCGCCGGCAAGTGCTTGCAGAGTCTCGCCAACGCCCGGAAAAGGCCACGCTTGCGCTGGATCGGAGCTTATTTCAGCGATAGTGCCGTCGTAATCCAGACAAAGCAGAATCTGCCCGCCGTCAAGCAGGCTGGTAATCAGCCGCTTGGGCAACGGCGCGGGGATACGCTCAAACCTCGAAGCTTTCGGAAGGTTGCCCGGCAAGTCTACCCTCCGGGGCGAGTGCATTCAGGAACTTCGCCGACCAATGCTCCAGGTTATTCTGATGGATCTGCGTGCGCATCGCGTGCGAGCGCCGCGCCTTTTCCACCGAGCTCATCTCGGCCGCCTGCTTGAGGCGTTCGGCGATTTGGTCGGTGTCGTAAGGATTGACCAGCAGCGCTTCGGTCAGTTCCTCGGCTGCGCCGGCAAATTCGCTCAGGATAAGTACGCCGTCATCGGCAAGATGCGAGGCGACGTATTCCTTGGCGACCAGGTTCATACCGTCGCGCAACGGTGTGAGCAGCGCGATGTCGGCGGCCTGGTAGTAGGCGACCAGTTCCTCGGCGCCGAATTGCGTGTATAGGTAGCGAATCGGCACCCACCCTTCTGAGGAATAACGCCCGACGATGCGGCCGACCAGTTCATCGAGCTGTCGCTTGAGCATCGCGTAATCGGAGACCTTGGTACGGGACGGCACCGCGATCAACACCAGCGTGACGCGCTTATGCCATGACTGATTGAGCTCCAAAAAGCGTTCGAAGCCGAGCAACCGCTCAAGAATCCCCTTCGTGTAGTCGAGCCGATCGACGCCGAGCACGACCAGCGGCGTGCGCACGGCGCGGCGGATTCGCTCGGTACGCGCCTGTACGCGCGGGCTTGCGGCGAGATCGGCAAAGAAATCCGATGGAATGCCGAGCGGAAACGCCGCGGCTCGCACGCGGCGCGGTCCCATCGCGATTTCGCCGCGGCGGCGATCGACGCTAAGTCCCAGAATATTCTCGCAGCAGTTGATGAAATGGTTAACGTAAGACTGGGTATGAAAGCCAATTAAGTCGCTACCCAGGAGTCCATTAAGAAACTCGGCGCGCCACGGCAGGATGCGCATCAATTGCTCGGGCGGAAACGGCACGTGCCAGAAAATTCCGATCGGAACGTCCGGACGGCCTTCGCGAACGTAGCGGGGAACCAGCGCCAAATGGAAATCCTGTACCCACAGCACGTCGCCCTGCTGGATCTCGCGCACGGCGATTTCGGCGAACACGCGATTGACGCGCACGTAGCGGCTCCAGTGCTGGGTGCTGAAATGGCAGTTGGGTGTCATGAAGTGCATCAGAGGCCAAATCCCCCGGTTGCACATGCCGTGGTAGTAGTCCGAGATGTCATGCTCGGTGAGCGGAGCGAAGACGATTTTGAAGCGCGGGTTCTCGGTCGGCATCAGCCGCGGCGCCGGCGTCTTCTGGCCGCCTGACCATGCGATCCAGAGTCCGCCATGCTGTTCCAGCAGCCTTAAAAAAGTCGTACCGACGCCGCCAACGGTTGGCTCGATACGCTCCTTGCCGCCCTCGCGCACGATCCGTATCGGCGCACGGTTCGACATTACTATCAGGCGTGATCCTTCACCATGGACGCGTGAGCTGCCGACGGACGGCTTTGCCCCGTTGGCCGTTAACTGATGGTTCAATGGCGGTACGTCGGATGCGGTCATGGGAATTCGGCCGACCGTCGCCGCGGACGGAACTCGTTTGACAATAACTAACTCGATCGCTGTGACGCGGTAACTTCAGAATAACCCCTCAGCGACCGCCGCGGCAAGCGCGGACGATCTCGCGGCTTAAATCCTGAACCTTGAAAACGCCCTTCAAATACAGGTCTCCACGCCCGCCGCGAAGACGCTGAGCGCTTACCAAAAAGGCATAAGACATCGGATCGTTGATCGCATCAACGAGCTTGGCGTCAATCCACGTCCCGCCGATGCGACAACACTCGGCGGGCGCGGCGGCCTTGTCAGAGTGCGGGTCTGGAAATTATCGCATCGTTTATCGATTCGACGAGCCACCAGTTGGCTTGGTGAGCATCGTTCGCATCGCGGGCACAGAATGAAGTTTACCGGCGCATACCCGGAACCGAATTCCAATACCGCGCTGCGCGTTCGCACGTGCTTGGCGAGCGATGTCGGCGATGGGCTATGGGGGTTGTGTGCACGGGATCGCACGTGTGAAAGCCCGGCCCCTCGCGGGGCCAGGCTTTTCAAGACCTACCAGGCTTATCGCTCTGGTTTGCCGATTCGGCCGCGGCCTACTTGCCCGGCTGCGGCGTCATCCTTAGGTATGGCCGCAATTCACGGAAACCCTTGGGAAATTTCTCCTTGAGCACGTTGGGATCCTGGATCGACGGTGCGATTACAACGTCCTCACCCTGCTTCCAATCGACCGGCGTCGCCACCGAATATTTGTCGGTGAGCTGGAGCGAGTCGATCACCCGCAACAGTTCCTGGAAGTTGCGGCCCGTGCTGGCCGGATAGGTGATGGTCAGACGCACTTTCTTGTTATTGTCGATGATGAAGACCGAACGTACCGTCAGTGTGTCGTTGGCCTCGGGATGAATCATGTCGTAAAGCTTCGAGACCTTGCGGTCGGCGTCGCCCAGAATGGGGAAGTTCATCTTGACTTTCTGGGTCTCTTCGATGTCGGCTATCCAGCGCTTGTGCGACTCAACGTCGTCGACGCTTACCGCGATAGCCTTGCAATCGCGTTTGTCGAAATCAGATTTCAGCTTGGCGACCATACCCAATTCGGTCGTGCATACCGGGGTGAAGTCCTTTGGATGGGAGTACAGGATCGCCCAATGATTCCCGATCCAGTCGTGAAACTTGATCGTTCCCTCGGTTGATTCCTGAGTAAAATCGGGCGCCACGCTTCCGAGATGAATTGCCATTTGCTGTGCCTCCGATAACTTTAAATTCTCAGTCGCCGATACGCTTTCGAGCAACATGACCGGCGCCGTATTGTGAATAGATCACTTATCAAACCGCTTAAATCATAATATACCCGACCGACGAATGAAACAGTCGGCGAAACCCTATGAGCGTTAATACGCCAACGCGCATCATCGTAGACTTCCACGCGATTTGGCACCTCTTAGCGTTTGACACGATTCAGATC
>JBOHWJ010000578.1:0-5295 GCA_050736495.1 Binataceae bacterium (SeqCode)
GGTCACGGTCTTCCGCAACCTGAATGACCTCGCCGATGCGGGAGCGCTTGCACGCGTCGACCTGGGCGATCACACCTGGCGGTTCGAAATCCATCACGCGGCAAAGTCGCGCGGCATAGAGCACCCGCACTTCGTCTGCGATCACTGCCGCAGCGTTTCATGCCTTGCGGCCGTTAACGTGAGAGTGTCTCCACGTCCGGGCAGCCGCCGTTCAATTATCGGAAAGGTGTCCGCGGTGGTGCTCAAAGGCCGCTGCCGATTGCGCTGAAAGCAGCGGCTGAAAATCGCTCTGCGGCCGTCCGCTGCGCGCCGCGAGGATTCCCCGGCGCCACGCGCAGGGGTCAGCGATGGTTCGGCTTGGCCAGGAATGCCTTCAGCGCGGCCAGCGATGGCTCCTGGTCGCCGCCATGCTCGTATGACGCCGCGACCCGTTCATAGAGACGCGCCGCGCCGGTGTAGATGGTGGCACCGCTCGCGGCGTCGCCGAGGTACTCGGCGATCTCGTCCATCTCGGCAACCCATCGATACGCCTTCGGAAACATAGCGGGAATCCGCGCTCTCAACCATGTCAGCAGTTCGGGCTGGCTGCGCGCGAATTCATCGCGCAGGGCGGCACCGAAGCCATCGCGCGAGGCAGCGCCGATGGTCGCCGTGCCCAGCGCGATAAGCCCCTTGGTCAGTCCCGCATACGCCATCTTGAAGGCCGAAGCAGCGCCGACTGGAGCGTCGATGATTGCGATGTCGAGGCCATATTTGCGCAGACCGGCCAGCATAATCGCATCCGCGCCCGAGGCGTAAAAGCGCGGCCCCTGGTCGACACGGCCAGCCGGAGGCGGTCCGCCAATGATGCTCGCGTCGATGAAAGGGCAACCGGTCGCGGCAAGCGAAGCGGCGATGCGGCGCACGGTCGCGGGCGACACCGCGTTGCATTCGGCGAAAACCGGTTTCAGCGGCGTCCGCGTCAGCGGCGCGCGCAGGCGCTCGGCGACCGCCTCGGCCTGGCCTGGCGGAACAATCGACAAAATCATGGCCGCCTCGCTTACAAGGCGGTCTTCATCGTCGATGACTTCGAGGCTGGCGCGGTGAGCACGTTCGATGGTCGCGGCGCTGCGGCCCTTGAGCGTCGTGATGACGCGCGCCCCGGTCTCGCGCATCCGCATCCCAACCGCGGCGCCCATTTGCCCCGCTCCCACGACCGCAATGGTCTCAAGCCGACGATCCGAGTCGTTCATCGCCCACCTCCGGGGAAATATGAGCCGCCAGACGCCAATGCTGATTGAATTCCAATCCGCCGGCGGCCCCCGCGAAACATTTCTTACAGCCGGATTGAATTAGTCACTCAATGCATCCCACCCATGCCGTGCATATCGCCCATCCCGCCCATCCCGCCCGTGCCATTCATGCCATTCATGCCATTGGAGCTATTCGCGCCATGCGCATCATGGTCCCAGTAGTGGCCTCCGGTCCTTCCATGTTCCCCTTTCGCTCCGTGGTCTGAACCTTGACCGTGATGCGAACTATAAGCCTGACGCATCCTCATCAGGGTCATTGCCGACTTGGATTCGGACGCCGAGGGAGCACGATTCGCGACCCTGTTGGCGATCGCCTTCATTTTCTGCATATGGCTGGAGCCGTGATGGGTCATGTGAAAATGCACGAAGAAATGCTCGCTCTGGGCGAGTTGGAAGGCTGGATCGAGCTGCATGGCGTTTTGGAAGTTAGCCTCGGCGGCGCCGTAGTCCTGGTTGTCCTCGGCATTGAGACCGCGGGAGAAGTCGGTGAAGGCCGCGAGGCTGGTGGTCTCCGGCCTGCTAACTGCCTGGACTTCGCCTGGAGTCAGTTGCCGTGGGCCATAGCCAAGGTTGTTCAGTGCGCTGAATGCGATTTTCTTTTCCAACTGGTAGAAATCCCGCAGCTTTCCCGATACCTGATCGGTACCCAATGCCTGCAGAGTAGAGGTATTCGCCACTTCAGAGTCGATACGGAGTTCATCCTTGACCGGGTCCAGGTAACTGCCAGTGACTATTTGCCCGGCGCCGAGCAGATGACCAACTTTGGCCGCTGTCGCGGGATCCACGGCGCCACTTTTACCCAGTTGAAGTTCATTGAGGAGCGTCTGGATACTCGTGCGTTCGACCACGGTGAGGCCCTTGACCTGCGACAGATCGGTTATCATCAAGGCGGCAAACCCCTTGCCCAGTGCCGTGAGGCCGAGGGTCCCGAGGTTCCTGTAGCTAATGATCGCGACCGTATGAGGCTGCTCGCCATTGGCGCCCGCGAGCGTCTTTTCCTGAGCGGCGGCGGCCGTGACGGTGCGCTGATTCTCTTCGCGCACCAGCACGGTCAGATTTTGCGCGACCAGCATGTTCAGATCGTTGGTCCGCTCCGATTGGGTCGACGGCACGAGCCTGGTGTAGCTCTGCCAAGCCGAAACCGCTCCTGCCGTATTGCCAAGCTGCAGATACGACAGGCCCAGGTAAAGCACTGCGGGACTGTCCTCGGGCATCAGGTTGTTGACCGCGCTGAGCTTGCTTACGGCGTCGTTGTAGTCGCCCTGCTGGTAGGCCTTGATGCCGTCTTGCAGTAAGGCGTACGGATCTCCGGCGTCGCTCTGGTCAGTTTGCCGCGAACTCGATCTCCACCAACTGAATGCCGCCACCGAGTGCGGACGGATCGTGCCGGCAAGCCACAGAGCGGCCACAGCTATGCCGATCAGGCGAAACCTGCACGAGCGCGAATCCCGTCTCACGAAAGAATCCTGTTGAGACCAGGGCCTCAGATGCGGATGATTTTGACAGCGTGTTGAAAATAGCGGAAAGCGCCGGCAGATTGCGAACGGCGCCGGCTCCGGCGTGGATGTGGCCCGGTCTCGGGACCGGGCTGATGGGTTTCGAGAACGTCGATCGCGGCGGACGCCGGCAAAGCGATTACCGCGCCGCCAGGCAGGCTAAGTCGGTGGGCGCGGCCTCGGCGCGAGAGACAAAGGCGGGGCAAGCGGCGTTTTGACCGGCGTCGCCACGCCCAGGAACTCCGTCACGGTAGAATTTCCCTGGTTCGCCACCCACACATTACCCGCGGCGTCAACGGCAATACCGACCGCGTCGTTCATGGCGGCGCCGGTGAATCCGCTCACCGGCGACAGTGCGGTGCCCGCGGAATTCAGTTCCGTCACCGTACTCACGCTCGTGCCGTCACAACCGGTTACGGCACAATTCGCCACCCACACATTGTCCGCACCGTCGATTGCCAGATCGGCGGGTACATTCAGGCCGCCGCCGGTAAAATTAGCGGCAAGATCAGGATTGTTTGCCGCCAGTTCTGTCACGCTCGAATTACCCAGATTGGCGACCCAGATGTTATTGTGGCTATCCAGCGCAATACCGTCGGGGTTGTTACCTCCGACTCCGAAGCTCGCCGCCGAGTCACGGGACGACGCCGGGAACTCGGTCACGCTGATGTAGCTATCCACTTCGGAAACCCAGACGTTGCCCGAACCGTCGACCGCGACATCCCGAGGGACACTCGAACCGCCTCTGCTAAAATTGACCGGCGCCGCGGGATTAGCCGCCGAGAACTCAGTAACGCCATCGCTGAAGGCGTTTGCCACCCAAATATTGCTCTGGGCGTCGGCCGCGATCCCTTGCGGAATCATGAAGGTGCTGATGAACGGACTGCCCGTCAGCGGCGCGCCGGAGGAAGTAAACGCGCTTACGCTGCTGGCGCCCGAGTTCGTTACCCAGACATTGCCGGAGCCGTCAATGGCCAGGTCTTCGGGTGCGTTGAGGCCGTTCCCAGTTAACGGACTGCCCGCGAGTGGAGCTCCCGCCGGCGTGAGAACGGTTACGCTGTTCGCGAGGTTCGCTATCCAGGCGTTGCCTGAGGCCTCGACGGCGATGTCCACTGGCGTACTCAGGCCGCCGGCACCGTAATTGATCGCGAGCGTCCAATCGGTCGGCGGCTCGTCCAAAGCAGGAGTGTAAGGCCCGTTGGCGGCGACATCGAAAACATCGGTGACGTGGTTCGCGGGCGACTTGTTGATATCGATAATGGCGCCCATCGTGTCCACGGGCGGCGGCGGCGAATTGGCGGCGGCCGCGAACAGGTCAGTGCAGGCGGGCGCCGCCGCCGTCGCCTGTACGCAATTCGCCAGTGCGTTGGCGAGCGTGTTGAGCCGGGATGAATCGTTGGGAGCGGTGCTGATCGGGCCGGCCGCGGCGCCGGTCGCGAGATTGACGATGTTGCCGATCGCGCTCACGGCACTCGCCAGCGAATGCAGCGAACTGTCAGCGATATCTATCTTATTGGTTATGAAGTTCGAGGCAACGTAGGCCGCCGCCACGGTACTCACTTCATTGATGGTGACGGTGGCGGTTGCGGGCGGGCCAAGGATCGCCATCAGCATGATCGCCTGGTTGGGACCGCCGCCGGCATCACCACCGCTGGCGGCCAGGTAAAGAATTGAGCCGGCCGAAGGCAGAGCCGCCAACCGAATCGTATAGGCGCCGTTCTTGTCGGTCTTTGCCGTCGCCAGCCGCACTGGTGCGCCACCGGGACTGGCCGCGGCCTGAAACAGGGTTACGGCCGAACCGCTGATTGGCTTGATCCCGCCTTCGACAAACCCGGTAACGGTCATCGCCGGCGGGACGGTCCTCTTCGTGGTGCATATTGGACAAGGGTCGCATCCGAAAGCAGCTAGCAATATTAGTACTAGTACGCGCAGGCAGGCCCGCGACATCGTAGCCACCAACTTTATTCCGTCCAGCTAAACTGTTTGTAGATACTCAACTGGCCATACTGCTTGGAACTGCCGTAGCCGACCTGAGTGTCGGCGCCCATCTTCCAGCCGGGCAGATAGATCCCCAGTATCGGGCCACCCTGGCCGGCCACGCCATGGACGAAACCGCCGCCATAGATCGCACCGCCGCCGCCCGCCATCAGGACCATCTTTTCGGTCGAGTACACGACGGTGCGCAAATCAACTTCGCTGCTTATAATTTGGTTCTGTGAATCGTAGATCGTACTGACATCGATATTGATCGGATGGTGCGACTGCATCAGGAGCCAGGTCGACAGGTCGCCTTCAACCACGCCCGCGCTGCTGTCGCCGGCGTCGGCGCCGCCGAGGATAAACAGGTTGGTTCCGTCGAACGGCATCACATCGACTCCCCCCTGAAAGCGCCCGAAGTTGTAGCGGGCATGATAGCCAGTGCCGGGAACCAGCGGATTATCAAAGCCGTGGCCAATGAAAAGCTGATACCCTGTAACGCGGCCGACAAGGGCGACATAGCGCGTCAC
>JBOHWJ010000579.1:0-12040 GCA_050736495.1 Binataceae bacterium (SeqCode)
TGTTGAAGGGGATGATCGTGGGAGCGGCGGGGACGGTGGCGGGATTGATATT
The DNA here is from genome assembly GCA_050736495.1 of Binataceae bacterium (SeqCode). Lineage (GTDB taxonomy): Bacteria > Desulfobacterota > Binatia > Binatales > Binataceae > JBOHWJ01. The sequence continues at coordinate 53 of JBOHWJ010000579.1, forward strand.
GGCCGCAATCACATGCTTCGCGCTGGCCCACTACCAGTTCATCCACATACCCAAGAAAATTTACGGAATCTCGACGCTTCCGATCGCGGCCGCGCCGATGAACTTCGTCCTGGTCGCGATCGCATCGCTGGCGCTGTGCCTGATCGCGACATTCTATCCGGCGCGTCAGGCTTCGCGCGAACTTCCAGTGGAAGTCTTCAGGTCATGACCGTGCGGTGTCCGACGCTGGCCAAAAGCGCGGCGCGAATCATCGATCGTCCGAAGCCCGGCTTCCCGGATAAACCGCCGACGATGGCGAAGCCGTCTACTGGCTGGCGCCGTCGTTAGGTGCGGGCGGTTTGGCCAGCTTGGGTTTGCGGACGACCAGCGTCTCGTGTCCGCGCACCTTGATGGTGCGGGCAGATTCGGACTTGTAGTTGGAGCTTGGTCCGTCCTCGCGCCGGGGATGGGCGCTGGTTCGCCGCCGCCGCCAGTTGCTCAGCTCTTGGGAAAGCTTGGAAGCGAGCGAGTCGTTTTCGCGATCGGTGTCGTGGACGGTCTCCTCCTCCCTGGTCATTTCGTCAGTCGTATCCTGCGAACTCATTTGGTCCCTTTCGCGGTTGATTTCAGTTCTTCGCACAGTTGTCGCGGCCATTTTTCATGTCACCGGATTCAACGCATTAACAAGGATTTTTGGATCAGGCGGGTCTTCACTCACGCGGTAGACTCGTGCATCCGTGATTGGTTGCTTCTATTTACTATGCACTCCGTACCAGCGGAGCAGTCAGCATGAAGGATATTTGGGAGGGTGTTCGCCTAGCGGTCGATTCGCACCGTGGTTTGCGGCATCCCGCGCGGTTGCGAATATCAAGATGTCAGGAACTCGCTCTCACGATCTAAGTAAACAGGCTTTGCAACCGTAGCGCAAGCCCCATGTCGCCCGCGATGCGGAGTTTCCCGGTCATGAAGGCCATCTGGCCATTGAGCTTTCCGGCCAGCATGTCGAGATAGTCCTGCGCAGCCATCGAGATGGTGATATTGGGCGACGGATGTGTCCCTTCGTTGACCTGGCACTGGTCGTTATCGATCGACACCTGCCATTTACCGCCGCCGTCTCCGGAAAGGTCGAATTGAAAGACCGCACTCAGTCCCCGTGCCGCGTCTTTGTTGAACCGGTTCGGCATCTGATCAAAGGCCTGCTTACATGAAGTGGGCGCATCAGCCATTTGTAAGGAAAACCTCCTAGCGCAGACGGAACGATGGTCAGCCTCTGTCCGCCATATAAGCTTTGTGCCGAAACGTTGTCAATAGCGCGTGCGGCGGAAGGCGCCCTGTCAGTACGGATTTAACTTCGTTCTCACGCCACTCTCAATCGCTGTCAGCATTTATCCTGTTCAAGTGTCGCACCGCGCACACATATTGGCGCAGTGCTACGGCTCACTCCTCGCTAAAAGCCGAAGACGCTGCCGGTCGCGATGCGAATCAGGTTGGTACGCACGGTAACCGGCGCCGCCGCCTGTGCGATGGTAACCGCACGCTCCTTGTCGAGCGCGGTCTTGACCTCGCCATCGAGATAGGCGTCTTTGCCTATCACCTTGACCGTCACACCGTTCAAACCCGCATTCCGCAACCGCGACTGAATCTGGCTTTGGTATTGCGCCCACTGCGCAGTATCGGTCGTGATATTGTTGATTACACTAGTCACGCCGCCGACACCCTGCGCCATGCGCGTCGCCCCGAGCTTGTCCTTGTCGTCGAAGACCTTACCGAACAGCGTGACCGTGCCACCGTTGGTATACGCCTGCACGCGCCGGAATTTTTTATCGGCGTGCAGTTGGTCCGTCACGCGGTCGAGCAACGGTGGCATCGCATGGCGCGGACGGGGTTTGGTGGAAGCGAGTTCATGGCTGAGCGGGCGAGGGCGGGACGGCGCCGCGGGTGGCGGCAGCGCGGCTTCGGCGGGGGTCGGCACGGCCGCGACCGGCGATGGCGCCGTCCCTAACGAATACTCGGGCGTCTCGGCCGGCGAGAGGCTCGCGAGTTTAGTGCCCAGGTCGGAGGCGACAGTTGCGGCATCCGCCGGTTTGTTAGCAAAAATGATCGGAAAGTCGGCCTCCACCGGACCGCCGCCGCTGACCGGCGCGAAGGTCCATCCGCTCATTTCCTTGATTACTTCGGCGTCCAGCCCCGGATTGGGCGAGGTCGATACCCGGACGGTGCCGGCGCTGACCGTGCCATCCGGCATGATATGAATCCGCGCCACCATGCCGTCGTGGAGCGAGCTGTCGCCTTCGAGCGCATGCCGGTAGCTGTCGAGCATGGCCGCATTGTTGTCGTTGAAGGCCTTGCGCATCGCGTCGGCGCCGCGTTCGGGCGCGGCGGCGGACATGCCGGTTATCTGGAGCGGAATGGTGCCCGCCAGTTGCACCGTAGGGCCATTCACCGCTACTGCGGCGGGCGACGCGCTGGGTGAGGCCTGTACCGTCGGCGGTGCGACCGGATGCCGCTCGGTCAGATAGAGCGCGAGCCACGCGCCCGCCGCAAGCGCGATGATGGCGGCGACGGTGTAGCCGACGATGCCAATGAAGCCGCGGCCGCCCGAAGAATCGTCGTCTGCACCCTGGCGCCGGTCCCGAGGCATACCCGCGCCGAACTCGGCGGTCGACAAGCGGTCATGGGCGGGAACGAAGCTTTCGGGACTGGATGTCTTTTGCGCGGCGTCCGCGGGCGGACGCGCCGATGAAGAGGATATGACGCCAGTATCGGGGACCAGCCGGGTGCCGCAGAAGTTGCAAATGACTTCGCCCGGTTCGGCCTTGCCGCCGCATACGGGACATTCGATCTTCGGCACGCCCTGGTCAGCGTCTTGCCCGGTCATTGGCGTGGTGCCGAGTGGAGTGGGCGCGGCACCGCTCTGGACCAGAGCGGTACCATCATCCTCGCAAAAAACTTCCGAATCAGGATAGGTCTTTCCGCATCGCGGACAGCTTTTCATGAACCGAGCGCGCCTCCAAGGTGGCCTGTATGTCAGGCGATAATGATATGCGCCCGATGCGAGCTATTCCATCGTGGTGCGGTTCGCAATTTCGTTGCGAGCGCCGCCAATTACCCTGGCCCGGCACAAAGAGGCTCAGCCGCCGACAACGGGATTCGGAGGTTGCGTCGAACAGCAGCACCCCTGGCACGGTGCTGAGAAGCCCGAAAAAGATTCAATATGATTCGTGTGTCGCGCTCGAATAGCCCGCTAGACGGGGCCGCCCTCGAGCCGAAAACCGATGCGCACCTGCACCTGGAATTCGGGTTGTCCGCCCTTGGTGACGGCGCCGCGAATTTGGCCGACCTCGAACCAGTCGATATTACGCAGTGTCTGGCTGGCCTTGGCCAGCGCGTTGCGCACCGCCTGTTGGATGCTGTCGTCGGACACGCCTACCACGTCGACAATCTTGTAAGTTTTGTCAGGCATGACTTCCTCCGTTCGCGGGCGCTTACGTTGGCGTCAATGCCTCTCTATTCCCGCGGACGACGCGGTGCAAGCCGGGCAATTAGTCGCGGCGCCGCGGCAATTGTATCGCCAGCACGGCGGCATCTTCGACCGTACGCAGATCGAGTTGAAAGGCACCGTCCCCGATACGGCCGATAACCGGCGGATGTGCCCGGCGGAACATGGTGGCCACTGCCTCGGGTTTAAGCACTGGATGGGTGATGCGGATGGCGCGGGTCGGCAACTGCTCGGTCGGCAGTGCGCCCGAACCAATCGCGGAAGTGGCGGCGACCACCGCGAGTTGAAATTCCGCGCCGAGCCGTTCGGCCAAAATGTCACACGCGCGTTCGGCTACGATTTCCAGTTCGGCCGGCGTCCGCCGCAGCATCCTGAGCGTCGGTAACTCGTCCGCGAGATTGGGACTTCTGAGGTAAAGCCGCAGCGTTGCGGCGAGCGCCGCCAGCGTCAGCTTGTCGCATCTGAGTGCGCGCTTCAGTGGATTCGCGTTGAGCCGTTCGATTAACGCTCTCCGCCCAACGACGATTCCGGCCTGTGGCCCGCCGAGCAGCTTGTCGCCCGAGAACGTCACCAGGCCTGCGCCGGCCGCGACTCGCTCAGCCACTATCGGTTCGCGCGGCAAACCCCACGTACTCATATCGACCAGCGCGCCCGAGCCCAAATCCTCCATCACTTCGAGATTGTGCGCGCGGCCGATCTCGACCAGTTCGGCGAGGCTCACTTCGGCGGTGAAACCGACCACGCGATAATTCGAGGGATGCACCTTCAGCAGCAGCGCCGTCTCCGGGCCAATCGCGGCGGCGTAGTCGCGCGGATGAGTGCGGTTGGTGGTGCCAACTTCGCGCAGGCGGACGCCGCTGCGCTCCATCACGTCGGGAATTCTGAACGAGCCGCCGATTTCGATCAGTTCGCCGCGCGAAACTACAACTTCGCGGCCCTCGGCGAGTGAATTGAGCGCGAGCAGTACGGCGGCGGCGTTATTGTTGACGACGGTCGCCGCTTCGGCGCCGGTGAGCGCGCGGAGTTCCTCTTCGACCAGCGCGTCGCGGTCGCCGCGAGCGCCGCTTTCGAGATCGTATTCGAGATTGACGCTTGCGCGGGCGGCGCGCTCAACCGCTTCAATCGCCGCTTCGGCGAGCAGCGCGCGGCCGAGGTTGGTATGGAGCACGACACCGGTGGCGTTGACGACGGTTTTGAGCGCCGGCTCGTCCGCCGCGACCGCGGCGCGCGCCGCGTCGAGGACACGCGCGACCATCACGTCGCGCGCCTTGCTGGCGTCCTCGGAGTTCACTAACGAATCACCGTTCGCACCCAGGATCGCTTCTCGCAAGGCGCCCTGAGCGCGGCGCACGACGATTTTCAGATAATTGCGGCTGAAGCCGCCCAGCACCGGATCGTTCACGGCTGCCTTGAGACATTCGTCAACTGCGGGCAGGGTGCGCAAAACCTGCCCGCGGCCGCCGGCGGACGTGGTGCGATCGGACTTTTTCTTCGCGGAGGCCATAGCCGGCGATTATAACCCGCCGCGCGTCCAATGCCTGTATTCCGCTCGGCCCCTCTAACGCGCTTGCGCATAGGTACAGCCGTATCGCGGGGAGGGTGCGATCCATCCCGCTCCATCCCGTTCCATCCCGCGCCGCGCGCATCACACGGTCGCATTGCGTACCGTCAATCCGGTCTGCGCCTCGGCCAGCAGCGGCAGACGCGTCAGCAGCAGCGCGGCGGTTGCCAATGAAATCAGGCCGCAAATCACCACCGCGATTTCGGGACTGAAATGTTCGCCGATGAACCCGACGGCCAGGCTCCCGAACGGCGCCATCCCGATGAACGAGAGCGTATAAAGGCTCATCACGCGGCCGCGCAGTTCGTCTGAGACGAACAGTTGCAGCATGGTGTTGGTGCTCGCCATGTAATTGATCAGGCCGGCGCCGATGAGCATCTGCGCAACCAGCGAGAGCGACATAAAGGGCGACAGTCCGAACACCACGATGGCGACGGAGGCGCCGAACAGGCCGAGCGTGAGATTCTGCCGAAGCGCCTGTCCGCCCGAACGCGAGGCCAGCGTTATCGCGCCGATCACGGCGCCAACACCTTGCGCCGCCATCAGGAAACCGTAGCCGCGTGCGCCGTCGTGCAGGATGTCGCGCGCGAAGATCGGCATCAGCACCGTATATTGCATGCCGAACCCGCTGTTAATCGCGACCAGCAGCAGCAGACAGAGGCTCGGGCGATGATACCAGACGTAGGCGAGACCCTCGCGCAACCGCTGGAACACCATCGCACCGAACTCGCGCCCCGCCGTATGCGCCGGTAGTTCCATCGCGAGTAAACTCCAGATGACCGCGATATAGCTCACGCCGTTGAGGAAAAAGCATGCCGCCGTGCCGACCATCGCTATCAATAGGCCCGCGATCGCCGGACCGACGGTGCGCGCGCCGTTGAAAATCATTGAATTGAGCGCAATCGCGTTGGGCAGGTCGTCGATTCCGACCATCTCGACGACAAAGGCCTGACGCGCCGGCATGTCGAAGGCGCTGACCAGGCCGTTGAAGGCGGCGAGGATGATAACGTGCTCGACCCGCACCACCCCGGCCCATGTGAGCGCGGCCAGCACGAAAGCGCTCAGCATCAGCAGCGCCTGCGTCAATACGATGAGGCGGCGGCGATCGACGTAATCGATCACCACACCGGCGAACAGCGCAACCAGCAGGATCGGGACGTAGCCGGCGAATGTCACGATGCCGAGCATCATCGAGGAGTTGCTGAGCTTCAGCACCAGCCACGCCTGCGCAACCATCTGCATCCAAGTGCCGATGAGTGAGGTGAGTTGGCCGCCGAAGAAGAGCCGGAAATTGCGATGTCGCATCGCGCGGAATGCGGCGACCCATCCGCGTGGTTCGGCCGTATCCGGGGCGTCGGCGGATTGATCTGTGCCGATGGTTGCGGCCTCAGGTGCGGGATCGTTGACGGACGGTGGTTCGGTCGAATCGTTTTCCATCGAGCGCCATCAGTGTAGCCAGACCGCGCTGTCTCAATCTACGTCTGTCCATCAAACGCGAAGTGTTTTATCACGCCGTCGCCGCGATGCCACAGTTCCGCCGCGTTTGTGCCACTTTGAGAAGCGGATCAAGGCATGAATCCGGGGGTAGACAAGGAGGCGGAGTGCGGTGTGTCGAGGGTTCACTGATTTGGCCCGGCTGGAGTAGAATCAGACTACGTAGAGCGCAGGAGCATTGTGCCGCTGCGGAATTTTGGTTCCGAATCGGCACTGAAATAATAATTCCCATGTTTGGTGAAATACCAGAACGGTCTCAGACCAAAGCGCCCTTCATCACTATCGAAGAGGCCCTCGAGGAAACCCGGCGCGGACGCATGGTCATCCTGATGGATGACGAGAACCGGGAAAACGAGGGTGACCTCTGCATGGCTGCCGAAAAAGCTACGCCTGAAGCGATCAACTTTATGGCGAAGTACGGGCGCGGCCTGATTTGTCTGCCGATGGCGGCGGAGCGAATCGATCAGCTTGGGCTTAACATGATGGTCGGTGACAACCAGGCGCCGCTCGGCACCGCTTTCACGGTGCCGATAACAGCGCGTCGCGCCGCCGGCTCGGGCATCTCCGCGCATGACCGCGCCACCACGATCTTGCAGGCGGTGCGCGAGGATGCCACCGGCGCCGAATTCGTCACTCCAGGCTATGTCTATCCCTTGCGCGCGCGCGAGGGCGGTGTGCTGGTGCGCACTGGCCAGACCGAGGGCGGGGTTGATCTGGCGCGGCTGGCCGGACTCAAACCTGCCGGCGTTATCTGCGAAATTCTCAAGGAAGACGGCACCATGGCGCGGCGTGACGACCTCGTCGAGTTCTCTCGCCAGCATGGCCTCAAAATCGTCACCGTCGCTGACATCATCGAATATCGCCTGCGTAACGAGACCATGGTCGAACGGATCGCCGAGGCGCGTCTGCCGACCCGCTGCGGCGAGTTCAAGGCGTGCGTCTACCGCAATCGCGTCGACCAGAGCGAGCACCTGGTATTGGTGATGGGAGAAATCAACTCCGACCAGCCAACGCTGGTGCGGGCGCATCGCGAGTACCTGCCCGGTGACGTCTTTGGCTACACCAAGCGCAATACGCGCAGCCTACTGCAGGCCGCGATGGCGCATATCGCCGAGGCCGGCCAGGGCGTTATCCTCTACCTGAAGCGCGAGTCGGACGCGATTTCGAGCGACATCGGGAGCAACGGCCATCGCCGCACCATCCGTCGCGCCAGCACCCATTTCAACGCGCCCGAAGCCGACTTTCGCGATTACGGGATCGGCGCGCAGATTCTGCGCGATATCGGGGTGCGCAAAATGGTGTTGCTGACCGACAAGCCGCCACGGCTCGCCAATCTGCCCGGTTACGGTCTTGAGATCGTCGACAGCGCACCGCTCACCACCAACGGCATTGCACTCGACGATTAGCCGCGCAGCGGCGTTGCGTCGTGGCATTGGCGGTTCGGTGTGACGGCACGGACCAAATTATATCGCGGGCAACGGCGTAACCAGCAAAGTGAATAGTCGGTTTTGTTCGCGCGTGCGTGGGCGTCGCCGTACCAATCTGCCGGCTTTGTTCGTGTGTCCGGTCGTGATCGCCGTGGCACTGATCCTGGCCGCGGTCCAGTCGCCAGGCGCGGGCGCGTTCGCACCGCCGAATCCGGCGCCGGTAGCGTTGGCCACGCATCGTGATGCGTCGTCTTCGGCCGTTGGCGCTGGCAACGGTCGCTTCACGCCCACGAGCGCCGCTTCCGTGGTGGCGGATGCCGCGGCGCCAGCGACGACGGCGGGTATGGCGGGCTCCGGAACCCCGGCGGGAAACTCGGCCGAAGGCGCTCTTGAAAACGTCTTCGCCGAGCACGGCTATGTGTTGGGTTTGCTCGTTATTCTGCTGGGCGGCCTCGCGCTCAACCTGACGCCCTGCGTCTACCCTCTGATCGGAGTCACCATCGCCTATTTCGGTAACCAGGGCGGTGGTCCGCGCCGGGTGCTGACTCTGGCGATTATCTACGTCCTCGGCATCGCACTGATGTTCTCGGGCGTCGGTGTGGCGGTCGCGCTCTCGGGCGGTCTGTTCGGATCGGCGTTGCAGAACCCATACGTGCTGAGCGTGATTGCCGCGATGTTGCTGGTGCTGGCGGCGGCCAGCTTTGGCCTGTTCAGCTTGCAACCGCCGCAATGGCTCATGCGGCGGGCGGGAGTGGCGCGGCCGGGCTACGCAGGTTCGCTCGTGATGGGGCTTGGGATGGGCGTGGTGGCGGCGCCATGCATCGGGCCTATCGTGCTCGGACTGTTGTTGATGGTGCAAAAGAGCCAGAGCCCGCTATTCGGCTTCACGCTTTTCTTCACGCTTGCGGTGGGGCTCGGATTGCCCTATATCGCACTGGCGATGGCGGCCGGCAGTATCCGCAAACTGCCGCGATCGGGCGAATGGCTGGCTTGGGTGGAGCAGCTCTTCGGCTTCGTACTGGTCGGCCTCGCGCTTTATTTTATTGACCCGTTGGTTCCCGGCCGCCTTGTCACCCGGATATTGCCCTACTACGCGATTGCAGCCGGCATCTTTCTCGGGTTCGTCTCGGCAGCCGGGCGTAAGTGGCGGCCGTTCCTGGTTTTCCGTACGATGGTTGGCGTGCTGGCGGTGGTGGGGCTGGTTTACCTGCTGGTTCCGATTGGCCGACCGCATAAGGCACTTACCTTCGAGCCGTTCAACGCCGCTGTGTTGGAGCATGCGCGTGCGGAGGGCAAGCCAATCGTGCTCGATTTCAGCGCTGATTGGTGCGTGCCCTGCCGTGAGATGGAACGGACCACGTTTGTCGATCCGGCAGTGGTGCGCGAGGCGGCGGATTTTGTGCGTATACGGGCGAATCTAACCGCGAATAACGCGGCAAACCAGGCGCTCATCAAGCAGTTCGATATCGAAGGTGTGCCGACGACCGTAGTTATCGATGCGAACGGGAAAATCCGCGTGCGCAAGGTCGGCTATGTCGGTCCCAAGGAATTTCTTAAGTACCTGCGCCAGTACGGCTGATTTTCTTTGTTGCGCTTCACTTCCGGCGGCGGTCTTTGTTATCGTTCGACGGCCCGGCGGATGCCGGAGTGAGGTCGCGCATTTACGATTGCGCCGGCGCGCGAGCCCGATTACGGGTCGCGTGACCATGGCGCCGGAAAAATTCTCCTACGAGGAAAGAATATGGCAGATTCAGGCGAAGCCTTCGTTCGCGACTTGTTCGCGATGGTGAGTTCGCGCCGCTCGTTCGGGCGCCACCCGCTCTGGCACAAGATCGCGGAGGGCAAGGTGCCCAGGGACAGGATGCCCATCTTCGCCGCCCAGTTTTTTCTGCAGGTGCGCGAATTTCCGCGTGCCATCAGTGCCCTGCATTCACGTTGCTACAATTCCGAAGAGCGCCTCAAATTGGCCGAGAGTCTTTACGAAGAGGAGACCGGCAGGATTTCGGGCAGCGCGCCGCATCCGGAACTGTTCATCCGGCTGGGTATGGGACTGGGGATGAAGCGCGAGGAGATGACCGCGGCCAAGGCGTTGCCGTCGACTTCCGCGCTGATCGACTGGTTCGAGCTATCGACCAAGGACCGCTCCTTCGCCGAGGGTATCGCCGCGATAAACGTCGCCGCCGAGGGCCAGGTGCCGGGAAATTTCGCGCCGTTCGCGCGAGCGCTAGAGAGAAACTACGGACTGAACCACGAGCAGGTCGCATTCTTCGATATCCACGAGATTGCGGACCGCGATCATAGCGACGTTGGCGACAACGTGCTGAGCCACATCCACCTGACTGAGGAAGAGCAGGTTCGGGTCAAGGCGGCGGCGGAACGTTCGGTCGAGCTTTGGTGGCAATTCTTCGACGGGATGGAGCGCGCGAGCGGGGTTTGATGGCCCACGCCTCATCGCGGATTTGATTACGGAACGGACCGGCCATCGCTTGCCGGTCCGTGCTGTTTTCGACTTCGACGAGAATTGCGAAACAACCGCACCAAACCTCGAACGTCATTTTATTCAGATGCGCGCGATCCCCTTCGGCGGGACCGCCGGGTGCGACTTGCCGGTTTCAAATTTCTGTTTGAAAAGATGCGGCTTTCTGTCAAATGCCAGTACGAACTCTAACAGCGTTTGAATTTGTCAGAAACGGCAACGGTTTTTCTTTACTCCTCCGCATGCGCGACATATAATAGTTCACTGGTTGATGGGGCTGCTTGACAGGTAGGTTCGCTCTTCTTTTTCTATGGCAAACAAAGAATCCTCTGACGGATACGGCGCCGATTCGATTAAAGTTCTCGAAGGTCTCGAGGCGGTTCGCAAGCGCCCGGGGATGTACATCGGTGACACCGCCGAACGCGGACTGCATCACCTTGTCACCGAAATCGTCGATAACTCGGTCGACGAGGCGCTCGCGGGTTATTGCACCGAGATTGGCGTCACAATCCTCAGCGACGATCGCATTTCCATCGAAGATAATGGCCGCGGCATTCCGGTCGGGATGCACTCGATCGAGAAGCGCTCGGCGCTCGAAGTCGTGCACACGGTATTGCATGCCGGCGGCAAATTCGATCGCGGTGTGTACAAGGTTTCCGGCGGACTCCATGGCGTCGGCGCGTCGGTGGTCAACGCGCTCAGCGAGGAGTTCGAGGTCGAAGTCAAACGCGACGGCAGAATCTACTTTCAGCACTACGAGTGCGGCATCCCGAAGACCAAGGTCGAGGAACGCGGCACCACCAGGGCGACCGGCACCAAGACCACGTTCTCACCCGACTCGACCATCTTCAAGGAAATAAAATTCAAGTACGAAATCGTCGCGCGCTACCTGCGCGAGATGGCTTACCTCAACGCCGGCCTCAAGATCCGTCTCAAGGACGAGCGCACCAGCAAGCAGGAAGAGTTCCACTACAAGGGCGGTATTGCGGAGTTCGTCGAATCCATCAGCAAGGGCAACGAAGCGCTGCACGACGTAATTTTCTTCAAGGGTCTGCGCGACGGCGACGATATCGAAGTGGCGTTGCAGTGGACCGACGCCATCCACGAGACCATCTTCGCCTACGCCAACAATATCCACACAATTGAAGGCGGGACCCATCTGTCGGGTCTTAAAGGCGCGCTCACGCGCACGCTCAACAACTACGCGGCCAAGAACAACCTGTTCAAAAACAAGGAGATGCGGCTCGAGGGCGACGACACCCGCGAAGGGCTGGTCGCGGTCATAAGCGTCAAACTGCCCGAGCCGCAATTCGAGGGTCAGACCAAGACCAAGCTCGGCAATTCGGAAGTCGAGGGGTTATGCGGCGCGCTGGTCAACGAAAAGCTCGGCGAGTACTTCGAGAAAAATCCGGGCGTCGCTAAAAAGATCGTATTGCGCACGATCGAAGCGGCAACCGCGCGGGAAGCGGCGCGCAAGGCCAAGGAACTGGTGCGGCGCAAGGGCGCGCTGGATTCAGGCTCGCTGCCTGGCAAGCTCGCCGATTGCCAGGAG
>JBOHWJ010000580.1:0-8740 GCA_050736495.1 Binataceae bacterium (SeqCode)
CTGGTGCAGCGGCAGAATTTCCTTGAGCGTTATGGGTTTCACTACTTTTGCTCCCGCGCCAGTGCCGAGGCGGCCGGCGGCGACGGCTCGACGCGATCGGCGAAGCCGTCGGCCTCGTAGGCGCGCGCCAGGATTTCGATCGGGTTGAGCGGCCGCGTGCCGGTCGCCTGTTCGATCTGGATTGCCGCCAGCGGACAGTCCGTCGCCATCACGCTCGCGGCGGCCTCGCGCATTCCGGAAAAGGCCTTCTCGCCGCATTTCATCGAGAGCTCGAAGAATTCCTTCTTCATCGCCCAGGTGCCGTCGTGCGCGGTGCAGGCGTCGACCATCGTCACCCGCACGCCTGGAATCCGGCGCAAGAGGTCGCGCGATCGAAAACCGATGCTCTGGGCCTTGAGATGACACGGCAGATGGTAGGCGACGGTGCACGGAGTGGAGCGGAAGTCGCTGTCGAACTTACCCGCGCGCCCGAGTTCGTACAGCACTTCGTGCGGGTCGGCGATCGCCCCCGCGACTTCGCGCGCCTCGGAGGTGTCGAGCAGGTTGGGGTATTCGCGGCGCATCGTTAGCGAGCAGGTCGGGTTGATCGCCGCGATGCGATAACCCTGGCGCACCAGCGGCAGCAACGCGGCGACATTGGCGCGCGCCTGCTTTTGTGCAAATTCCACATCACCACCGTCAAGCGCGGGCATCCCACAACAATTCTGATTGGGACACTTGATCGCGCAGCCGTTGCGCTCCAGTACCTTGACCAGCGCCTTTCCCGGCGCCGGGTTGTAGTAGTTGACGAAGCAAGTATGGAAAATCGCGACCTTGGCCGCTGGCTCGGACGGCGCCGCAGGCAGAGGGTTGCGCTTGAGCCACGCTTCGAAGGTCTCGCCAGCGAATTCCGGAAGTTTCTTGTCGCGGTGGATGCCGAGCATTTTTTCCATCATGAAACGCTGGAATTGACTGCGGCATGACCAATTGGCGAGTCCCGGCACGAGGCAGCCGAGTTTGCCGGTGCGGTCAGGATTGCCCAACACGCGCTCGCGCAGTTTTATCCCGTGTTCGCGCGCCGCGACCGCTCGCGCCCGCAGCATCAGGCGCGGAAAATCGAGCTGGAACTCATGACCGTCGCGCGGCGTGTAGGGGCAGCGCACTTCGCAAAGTTTGCATTCGTAGCACAGATCGACAACGCGCTGCTTTTCGCCGGCGCTCAGATCACGCACATCCTCGGTGCCGCGCGCATCGATTGCCCCGAACAGCGCCGGGAACGACGCGCACAAATTGAAACAGAGCCGGCATCCGTGACAAATGTCGAACACCCTGAGCGTCTCGCGCTGGAGTTTCTCGCGCTCCCAGTATTTGGGCTCGTTGGGATTGTATGAGAGCGCGTCGGTTGGTCGCGATTCGATACGGCTCATGTGACTACGGTGACCTGTGCCAGTAACCTCCGCCGGCGCGGCGCGGGCGCATCCGGCGATGGCGTGCACCGCTATTTGCGCGGTGCGAAAAACGCCGGCCTGCGGGCGCCTTCGCCACGCCGGTCGGCGGTGATGCCCGGCTTGATTGGCGCCGCGGTTTAGAGCGTCTCAGTCGCTTTCGCGAAACGGCCGGCGTGTGACTTCTCGGCCTTGGCCAACGTCTCAAACCAGTCCGCGATTTCGCTGAAGCCCTCTTCGCGGGCGCTCTTCGCCATCCCCGGATACATGTCGGTGTACTCGTAGGTCTCGCCGTGAACCGCCGATTTCAGGTTGAGCATGGTGTCGCCGATGGGCTGATCGGTAACCGGATCGCCAACTGACTTCAGATAATCCAAATGGCCGTGGGCGTGGCCGGTCTCGCCTTCGGCGGTGTCGCGGAAGAGGCCTGCGATTTCCGGCTGGCCTTCGACGTCGGCCACCTTGGCGAAATAAATATAGCGCCGATTGGCCTGGCTCTCGCCGGCAAAGGCGTCCTTGAGATTTTGATGTGTTTTGGTTCCCTTCAGATTTTTCATCTCTTCACTCCTCTTCCCTGGTTAATCACCGCTGTTTGCGGTGGTCCGTACGGTTGCGGACGCCGCGCTTATCCCGCCGCGTGGTCCGCGTGAAGCTTCATTTGCGCAGTGGCCGCACAGGGCCTGGATCTCGAGCGAACAACCCAGCGTCGTGAAACCCTCGAACTCCATGTTATGGTCGAGCACCCGTTCCAGCCCCGCAATCTCGACATCGCGAATGCGGCGGCAACGCACGCAGACGATATGATGATGTGGGTCAAGGTTGCCATCGTAGCGGGCGCTGTCGTGAAGCAAGGTGACTTTGCGCGCCTCGCCGATGCGGCACAGCGTCTCCAGTGTGCGATGCACGGTCGCAAGCGAGATATGCGGATGGCGCTTGCGCACCTTGGCGAAGATCGCCTCGGCGCGCGGATGGTCGGTGGTCCGCAACAGCGCCTCGATTATAGCGAGGCGCTGCGGCGTGACCGCAAGTCCGCCCGCGCGGCAGCGCGCCGCAAACTCAGCCAGCCGCCGGTGCGCATATGCGCTTCGTCGGCCGTCGCTGACCATCCGCATTTCCATCTTGGATGATAATTATTACCACCCGGTAATCAGGATCGCAAGCGCCACAGCCGCAACGCCGGCGGGAGACTCACGTATGCCTTTTAGTGATAGACTTAAAACAAAGAATCATTCAAAATAACATCTTGTCAATTCATGCTAACTAAAAGTTAGGATAATTTGGTGTTGATGTGACATATCACTTCTCGATAAGTGGAAACTAAAGTGACATCGGGATGGCCAGAGAGCGATGGGCCCGCTCGCGATTTTCAGCCGAGCGCGTGACATAAGGCCGCGCACAGCTCTGATGACGGCTCGTCGTCTTCCTCGCGCTGCCCGGCCTAACATGTAGGTAAACATCCTCCGTTCGATTGACCGCGATTCCGACCACGTTCCCACCCTCATGGTGTGGCCCGACCAGCTCGTCACAGGCGGCCTAGATGAACGCATTCGAAGACGCGCAAGGAAAATTGAAAGTCTATGGGGCGCGACAGGCGGCGATGGTCACGCTGAGCCGGTCCGCCCTGCGCGGCGTTCCGGTGCAGGAACTGATGGAACTCGCCGCACGCCTTGTGGCCGAAACCCTCGGCCTTGAATTCAGCCTGGTCGCCGAGTCGGCCGCCGGCAACGGACCGCTGGTCCTGCGCGCCGGCATCGGATGGCGCGAAGGTCTCATCGGCGAATCGGCGGCGGCGCTGGAACTCGGCTCAATTGCCGATTACGCGTTGCTCACCGGCGCGCCGGTGATAGTCGAGGATTGGAATACGGAGACGCGTTTCGAGCCGACGGCGCCGATACGCGGTCATGGCGTCGCCAGCGGCGCGGCGGTCGCCATCCAGGGCGGCGGCGGCCCCTTGGGTGTGCTCGGCGCATTTTCGGTCCGGCCGGGAGCTCGGCTGGGCGCCGACGAGATCAATTTTATGCAAGCGATCGCCAATGTGCTGGGACTCGCACTGGACGGTGACCGCTTCAGGCGCGAGTCGCGCCGCGGCGAGCAACAATTGCGCTCACTGGTTCAGCACTCCCACGACCTCATCACGGCTTGCGAAAAGGATGGCGCCATTCGTTTCGTCAGCGCCGCGGTCGAGCGCATCATCGGACTCAAACCCGAGAACGTGGTCGGCAAGAGCGTCTACGACATTTTTGCCGGCCGCGACGAAGCCGCACGCGAAGTTATTGGGCGCGCGCTGGCGGATCCTGACGCGGTCGTCATGATGCAATACACCGTGCGCCATCGCGACGGCTCCGAGCGTATCCTCGAAGCGACCGGCAGCCGCGCGTCCGACGGTTGCGGCGGAGAATGGGCGGTCTTCAGTTCCCGCGATATCACCGAACGGGTACAAGCCCAGCGCAAATTGAGCCGCAGCGAGGCCAAGTTCAGGGCCGTCTTCGAGAGCAGCCTCGACGGCATCGCGCTGGTGTCCTTGCGCACGCTCCGCTACGTCGAGGTCAACGAGGCATTCCTCGTGATGTTCGGTTATTCGCGCGAACGCGTGATTGGCCGCACGCCGGCCGAGATCGGCCTGGTCGGCTCCGATAGCGAGTTGCTTGGGCTTACCGATGAGCTTGCCGCCGCCGGCAGCGTGCGCAACTGCGAATGTGATCTCATGGCCGCGGACGGCGGCGTCGTCACAGCGCAAATCTCATCGGTGCTGCGCATGATCGACGGCGATACCATCGTAATGTCATTCATGCGCGATATCGCCGCGCAAAAACGCGCCGAGCGTGAACTGGCGCGGGCGCGCGACATCGCGCTCGAAGCCTCGCGGCTCAAATCCACCTTCCTGGCCAATACCAGTCACGAAATTCGCACGCCCCTCAACATCATCCTGGGTTACGGCGACCTCATCGGCGAGCATCTCATCGAGATCGGCGATTCCAGCCAGATGCACTATGTCGAGGCCGTCAGCCGTGCCGGCAAACGTTTGCTGGCAACCATCGACGGCATCCTCGACTATTCGCGCCTTGAGGCCGGCGCCTTCGACGCCCATCCCATCCGCCTCGCGCTCGCCGCGGTGATCGAACGCGAGATCAACGACGCGCGCGTGCTCAGCGAGGCCAAGGGATTGGAACTCTCGTGGGTCGTCGAAGTACCCAACGCGGTTATTTATTTCGACCAGCATTGCCTCTCCGGCGCGATCGGCAATCTGCTCAAAAACGCGATCAAGTTCACCGACCGCGGCGGTATCGGGCTCAGGCTCTATCGCGATCAGGCGGATGCGCTCTGCCTTGCCATCAACGACAGCGGCATCGGTATCGACAAAACCTTCCTGCCCCAGTTGTTCGAGCCGTTCTCGCAGGAGCAGTCTAACGTCGCACGCCAGTTCGAGGGAGCGGGGCTAGGCCTGGCTCTGACCCGCAAGTACCTTGAACTCAATGGTGCCGGACTTTCAGTGACCAGTGAGAAAGGAGCCGGAACAACCTTCACGATTCATTTTGCGCCCCACCGCGGCAGGGCGTTCGCGCCTGCGCGGCATGAAACCCTGCTGACGCCCCAGCGCATGGTTTCCGGCGCTCCGCGCATCCTGGTGGTCGAAGACGATTCTGAGACGCAGGGATACATGCGGGCCGCGCTGGGAAGCCGTTACGAGGTCAAGGTCGCCGCTTCGACGGCGGAGGCGCGCCGTGAACTTGCCGTTTCCAATCCAGCGAACCTGATTCTGATGGATCTTGCGCTCAAAGGCGGCGAGGACGGGCTCCAGTTGGTACGCGCGCTGCGCGCGGAATCACGCTGGAAGAATATTCCGATCGTTGCGCTGACGGCTTACGCCGCGCCCGAGGATCGCACACGCGCGCTGGCCGCCGGATGCGACGTTCATCTGTCCAAACCGGTTGACCGCCAGATGCTGTTCGCGGCCATCAACGGCCTGCTGCGCAAACGCAACGGTTGAGCCACGCGCGACTCCGCAGCGCACCTCAACGATCCCAATCGTGCGCGTCGGCCACCCCTGCCTCGTGAGTTTCCGTTCGCGCTCTGTACAAGCGCGCCGCGCCGCGCGTAGCATCGTCTTTAGATTCAGATGTGGCGCGGCGCATCAGCGATGTTCTTTGAGTCCGCGGCGCGCGCGCGTCTGATGTTCCGATGTTAGTGGCACTAACAATAGCCGGTTCGGATTCCAGCGGCGGTGCCGGAATCCAAGCCGACCTCAAGACCTTCGGCGCATTCGGCGTCTATGGCGCGAGCGTGATAACCGCGTTGACGGCGCAGAATACGCGCGGCGTGCGCGCCATCGCCGATCTCGACCCCGGCTTCGTCGCCGCCGAAATCGACGCGGTCGCCGAGGACCTGCCGGTGGCAGCGGTCAAGACCGGGATGCTTGCGCGCGGCGAAATTATCGAAACGGTGGCCGCGCGCCTGCGGGTCCATCGGATCGCGCAAGTCGTGGTCGACCCCGTGATGGTGGCGGCAAGCGGTGACATCCTGCTCGAACCCGCGGCTATCGGAGCGATGCGCGGCCTGATAATGCCGCTGGCGACGATCATCACGCCCAACCTGCGCGAGGCCGCCATTCTGGCTGGCTTCGAGGTGAAGGGACCCGACACCATGCGCGAGGCGGCGCGCGCGCTGGTGCGGATGGGCGTGCGGGCGGCGCTGGTCAAGGGCGGCGGTCTAGTCAGCGGCGACGCGCTGGACGTTTTCTATGACGGCGTCACCATGCGCGAATTGCGAACGCCACGTGTTCGATTGGAACGCGCGCATGGCGCCGGATGCACGTTGTCGGCCGCCATCGCCGCCGTACTCGCACTCGGAGGTTCGCTCGAAGAGGCGGTTACGGCCGCCAAACGTTACGTCACACGCGCGCTCGAAACCGCCCCCCGCCTTGGTCATGGCGCGACTCCGCTGAATCATATGGTCAAGGTTGAGCCGGTTTCGTCGATGGACGCGACCGCGGCCCCGGCATCGTCACGGGGCACCACCGGGGGCTGGAGATGAGCGCCGTCCGCTTCACCGATGTTCTGCGCGGCAAAGCGGCGACGACATGGCGGCGCGAACTTGAGCACCCGTTCGTACGCGGACTCGCCAGCGGCGCGCTGCCGATCGAGCGTTTCCGTTTCTACCTACGCCAGGACTACCTATTCCTGATTGAATATTGCCGCGTCTTTGCTTTGGCCGCCGCCAAGGCGCGGGACCTCGAACATATCCGCATCTTCGCGAGCTTGCTTCACGAGACGCTGCACACCGAGATGGAGCTTCATCGCGACTACTGCGCGCGGCTCGGCATCGCAGCGCATCAACTCGAACGCAGCGAGCCAGCGCCGGTGACGCATGCCTATACGCGCCACCTCCTAAATGTCGCTTACGGCGGAGCGCTGCCCGAAATCCTGGCCGCCGTGCTGCCCTGTCAGTTGGGCTATGCCGAGATTGGCGCCGGGCTGGCCCGCGAACCGAACTGGCAGGCGTCGGCTTACGCCGAATGGATTCGCGCGTATTCGTCGCCGGAGTTCGTCGCCAGCGCCGAGCGCTTGCGCGCGATGCTCGACGAATTGACGGCGGGATGGCCGCCAGCCGCGCTCGAACCACTCGAAGGGCATTTCCTGATGAGCACGCGCTACGAATATCTGTTCTGGGAAATGTCGTGGAACGAGTCCCAATGGCCGCTGTAGCCTGGCGCCCGCCTTCGCACTCCGCCTTTTTAATCTCTCGCACGGAGCCACGCTGACCGCGCAGTGTCGCCAATCACGGGACATGGCCAAAACGGGCTTGGGTTGCCCTTTCGCGCGGTTCGCGAAAGGATCAGAATGTTTGGCGCCGCGCCCATGCGATGATGATGCGCCGCCGATGCGGTTAAAATCATTGCCCGGGGCGCGGAGGATGAAGGAGCATAGGGCCTGATGCCTGAACGTCGTACGGTTTCCAACTATCTCGTGAGTGGCTCGGCGAGCGGTCACGCGCCGACCGGTGAAGCCAACGCCTTTCCGGAAAGCTTCGCCAGCACGCGGCTTTCCGACGCTATCAACTGGGCGCGCAAGTATTCGTTCTTCCCCTACCCGTTCGTCACCGCCTGTTGCGGAATGGAATATTTCTCGGTCTCCGGACCGCGTTACGATATCGACCGCTTCGGTGCGGCGCTGCCACGTTTCACGCCGCGCCAGGCCGACCTGTTGTTCGTGGTCGGCACTATCACGCAGCGGATGGCGCCGATTCTGCGGCGCGTGTACGAGCAGATGGCAGAGCCGAAATGGGTGGTTTCGTTCGGCGCCTGCACCAGCTCGGGCGGTCCCTACGATAATTATGCGGTGCTGCAGGGCATCGACCGTGTCGTCCCGGTGGCGCTCTACATCCCGGGATGTCCGCCACGGCCCGAGGCCGTGCTCGACGGACTTATCAAGCTTCAGAATCGCGTGCAGCACGAACGGGCGGGCACGCGCTGGCCAGGACTGACTCTTCATGGCAGCGGACGGAAAATCGAATAGCGGACCAAAAATCGTTCACGTCACAGTCGATGGCACGGTGCTGGAAGGCGCCGAGGGCGCGCCGCTGCTGCAGGTGATGCTCGATGCGGGGCTCGACATCCCGCATTATTGCTACCATCCCAAGCTCAGCATCGACGGCAGTTGTAGGCTCTGCCAGGTGCGCATCGAGGGCGTGCCTAAACTGCAGATTTCGTGCAACACGCCGATCCGCGACGGCCTGGTGGTCCATACCAAGGACCCCGAGGTCGAAATGACGCGCCGCGGCGTGCTCGAGCTGCTGCTGCTCAACCATCCGCTCGACTGTCCAATTTGTGACAAGGCCGGCGAATGTTGGCTGCAGAATTACGCGATGCGCTTCGGCTTCAGGCGTGCGCGCACCGTCGAACCGCGGCGCAAACACGGCAAGCGCATGGATATCGGCGAGCGCATGCTGCTCGATCAGGAGCGCTGCATATTGTGCCGTCGCTGCGTGCGCTTTTGCCGCGAAGTTACCAAAACTGGCGAGTTGATGGTCTTCAACCTGGGCGACCACTCGGTGCTCGACATCTATGACCAACGCCTCGACAACGACTACTCGATGTGCACGGCGGACGTCTGTCCGGTCGGCGCGCTCGAAACCAAGGACTTCCATCATAAGTTGCGCGTGTGGTTCCTCGAAGAGACCGCGAGCGTATGCCCGACCTGCTCCAACGGCTGCAACATCATGATCGGTCATCACAACAACCGCGTCTGGCGGCTGCTGCCGCGGCGCAATGATGAGGTCAACGAGACCTGGATGTGCGATTGGGGGCGACTCAACTACCG
>JBOHWJ010000581.1:0-3673 GCA_050736495.1 Binataceae bacterium (SeqCode)
TGCCTCAGTAATCAGACCGGCGTCGACCGCAAAGACTGCGTCGAAGTCGTCTACCACCTTTTCTCCTATCGCCTGCGTCACGAAGCCGTGCTTAAGGTCCGCCTCCCGCGCGAAGATCCTCTCGTCCCGACCGTCGAAGACATCTGGAAGTCCGCCAACTGGATGGAACGCGAAATCTTCGACCTGCTCGGCGTCACCTTCGACGGCCATAGCGACATGCGCCGCATCCTGATGCCGGAAGATTGGCCCGGCTTCCCGCTCCGTAAAGATTTTGTCGAGCCTGCCGAATATCATGGGATCTCGACGGTGCGCGAAAGCCCGATCCTGCGCCTCGACGACAAGAAAAAATGAGCACCCTTAGAACCGAAGAGATGACCCTCAACATGGGTCCGCAGCACCCTTCGACTCACGGCGTCCTTCGCTTCGTGATTCGCGCCGACGGCGAGGTGATGCGCGAAGCGATTCCCGACGTCGGCTACCTGCATCGTTCGATCGAGAAGATCGCCGAAAAGGTCGGCTATCACGGCTTTATGCCGTATACCGATCGCGTCGATTACGTCTGCGCGATGTTCACCAACCAAGGCTGGGCGATGGCGTGCGAGCGTCTCGGCGGAGTCGAGGTGCCGCGCCGCGGCGAGTACTGCCGCGTGATCGCGGCCGAGTTCAACCGTATCGCCTCGCATCTGCTGACGGTCGGCCTGATGGGGATGGACATCGGCGCGATGACGCCGTTCCTGCATGCGCTGCGCGAACGCGAAATGATTAACGACCTGATCGAGGAGTTGTGCGGCGCGCGGCTCACCTTCAACTACATGCGCATTGGCGGCGTCGCCTGGGACCTGCCGCCCGGTTGGCGTGAAAAAGCGCTCGCCTATCTCGATCATCTCGATCCTATCCTGTACGAATTCAACGCGCTTTTTTCGTACAACAAGATTTGCGTCGAGCGCCTCGCCAACGTCGCCCCGATCAGCGCCGAAGAAGCTATCAACTACAACCTCGTCGGTCCCAACCTGCGCGCCGCGGGCGTCAACTGGGACGTGCGCAAGGACATGCCGTACTCGGTCTATCCAGCGTTCGATTTCGACATCCCGCTTGGCAGCGGTGAATGGGGCACGGTCAGCGACGCCATGGACCGCTACATGATGCGGATTCGCGAGATGACCGAGTCGTCCAAAATCCTGCGCCAGGCGCTGGCGCGGATGCCTGACGGGCCGGTGCTCGGCAAGGTGGTGCGCAACTTCAAGCCGCCGGCGGGTGAATGCGAGGTGCGCGTCGAAAGCGCGCGCGGCGACCAGGGCTGGTACGTCGTCAGTGACGGCACCGGCTATCCGTGGCGCGTGCATGTGCGCACCGGTTCGTTCGCCGCGATGGGGATGATTCAGAAACTCAGCCGCGGGCTGATGATCGCCGACCTGGTCGTGCTGATCGCGAGCCTCGACGTTATCGCGCCGGAGATCGACCGCTGATCCGCCATGCAGCAATGGCTTGACAGTCTGATTGCGCAGGGCGTTTTTGGCGCCAGCGCTCCGCGCGAACTGATTTACGTCATCGCCATCGCGATCGCATGCGCCGTCGTGCTGTTCGCGGTCGCGGTACCATTCGCCTCGGTGGTGACCTGGATAGAGCGCCGCGTGTGGGCGCGTATCCAATCGCGTATCGGACCCAACCGCGTCGGCCCCAATGGCGTCCTGCAATGGCTTGCCGACGGTATCAAGCACGTCTGCAAGGAAGACGTGATCCCCAGCGAGGCCGACGCGCGGCTGTTCAAGTTCGCGCCCTACCTGGTGGTGCTGGCCTTCATCCTGCCGTGGGCGGTGATGCCGTTCTCCTCCGATCTCATTCTTGCCGACTTGAACGTCGGCATCCTCTATATGACCGCGGTTACGGCCATCACCGTGGTCGGCGTCCTGATGGCGGGATGGGCGTCGAACAACAAGTGGTCGCTGATCGGCGGTATCCGTTCGGCCGCCCAAATCGTCAGCTACGAGATTCCCGCGGGCCTGTCGATTTTTCCGGTCGTATTGATCACCGGTACGCTCTCGATGCAGGGCATCATCCGCGCGCAGGGATGGTCGCCCGAGCGCTGGTTCATTTTTGCGAATCCGTTTTGCTTCGTCGCCGCGATAATCCTGTTCGTCTCGAGTCTGGCCGAGAACAACCGCACGCCATTCGATTTGCCCGAGGCCGAATCGGAACTGGTGGCCGGCTTCGCCACCGAGTACAGCAGTATGCGCTACCTGTTTTTCTTCATGGCGGAGTGGGGCAACATGTTCATCGCCGCCGCGATCATCGTGACGCTGTTTCTGGGCGGCTGGCAGTTTCCGCAGGTTAGCCGCAGTGTGGTCGTGATGAATGTGCTGCAGTTCATCACGTTCAATATCAAGGTGCTGATTATCGTGTTCGTCTCGATGTGGATTCGCGGTACGCTGCCGCGTGTGCGCATCGACCAGTTGATGTCGCTATGTTGGAAATACTTCGTGCCGATCGCGTTCATCGACATGATTGGCACAGCGGTGTGGGTCGCGATTTGGCCTGACGGCAATGCGGTCGCGCAATGGATCATGTTGGCGATCGGAATCGCGATTGGCGCGCTGTTTGTCTGGCGCGTGGCTTATTTCGCCAGGCGGGCGGGGATGGAGCTGTACTTCCATCCAACGATTTAAGATAGCTTCGGCGAGTTCATTGAAGAGATCATTGGCGCGGTAACAGTATGGGTGCGGCGGGCGCATACTTCAGGCATATCCGGGAAGCGGTGGCCACCATCTTCGATGGCATGGCGGTGACCGCATCGCACTTTATCCGCAAGCCCTACACCGTGCAGTATCCCGATCGCATGTCAGTGCGGGTGCAAGATACGCTGCCGTTCCGCTATCGCGGAATTCTCGACGTCGACCTCGAAATCTGTACCGGCTGTCTCGCATGCGACCGCGCATGCCCGATCGACTGCATCGCCATCGCGATCGAGAAAAACGCGCAGACCCGCGAAATTGTGATCTCGCAGTTCGATATCGACATCAGCAAGTGCATGTTCTGCGGGCTTTGCAGCGAACCGTGCCCGACCGGCGCGATTCATCATACGACTGAGTTCGAGGGCGCCGACTATGCGCTCGAGAGCCTCATCCGCCGCTTCATCGCCGAGCCCATGGTCGCCTACAAACCCAAGAAGGGTGCGGAGCCCGATGCGCAGTTGGGCAAACTGCTCGAACGCGGCATGACGTACGTGGACGAGTGGGCGCAGCCCGGCAGCGACAAGCCGCCCGCGACTGCGGCTAAGCCGGCGTCACCCGCAGCCGCATCGCGGCCCGTTCCGGCCGCCGCCAAGACGGTCGCGCAAGCCGCATCGGCAGAGGCGGTGCCGGCGAAACCGGCGCCGACCGCTGGCGCTGCCGCCGCGCCGGGGGCCGATGAGACGCCGGTACAATCCGCGCTCGCTCCTGCGGCACGGCCGCCCTCCGCCGTGAGCGCGGATGCTCCCGCCCAAACGCCTGCGCCGTCGCCGCCTGTGTCAAACGCGGCACTTGACGCAGCCGCCGACGGTAAAGCGGCCGCGGCCGACGCCCCAGCCGAAAACGCATCCGGACCCGCAAGCGATCCGTCCAAGGGCGGCGGCGGCAGCGGAACAGCCTGAGCCGGTAAAGTCACGCTAATCATCGTTTGGGGAAGAGTCAGCGAT
>JBOHWJ010000582.1:0-2933 GCA_050736495.1 Binataceae bacterium (SeqCode)
ATATTGGCCTGGTGACCGGCGCTTCCTCGGGCTTGGGCGTCGAATGCGCGCGCGCGCTGGCGTTAGCCGGCGCCGATGTCGCGCTCGCCGCGCGGCGCAGTGATCGCGTTGAAAAGCTCGCCGCCGAAATCGCCCAAGCTTACGAGGTCAAAGCGATCGGCGTTCAAACCGATATTACCGCCGACGTCGAGCTTGAGCGCCTGCTCGAAACCGTGCAGGCGAAGCTGGGCGATATCGATATTCTCGTCAACAATGCGGGAATTTCGCCGACCGGACGCGCGGAGAACCTGTCGCGTGCGACTTGGGATGCCGCGCTGGCGACCAACCTGACCGCACCGATGATGCTCGCGCAACGGGTCGCGCGCCGTCTTATCGAGACCAAAAAGCCCGGCCGCATCATCAACATGGTGTCGATTTACGCGTTGGTGGCGAGTTCGATCTATCGGCTCTCGGCGTACACCGCGACCAAGGCGGGGCTGGGCAATCTGACGCGGCAACTGGCGGTGGAATGGGCGCCCTACGGAATTCTGGTAAACGCCGTCGCGCCGGGGTGGATTCCCACGGAGGCCACCGTGGGCGGAATCTCCAAACCTGAAAATCGCGATCGGATGGAACGGGCGACGCCGCTCAATCGGCTGGGCAATCCCGAGGAAATCCGCGGCACCATTATCTACCTGGCGAGCCCCGCTTCGAGTTACGTCACCGGCACGATACTCTCGGTCGATGGCGGCTACGTCGCCTGGTGAGGCGAGTGGCCGCGCAATGGCCGGCTTACAGCGCGCAGGCGGACTTACGATAGCGCGGCCGTCCGACCTCAGTTATGCGCACGCGCCCAACGCCCTTATGCTTCATTCCGATTCGTTCCGCCGCGCGTTTGGAAAGGTCGAGACCGCGGCCGCGTACGAAAGGACCGCAATCGTTGATGCGCACGTCGACTGAACGCCCGTTGTCGGGATTGGTTACACGTACCAGCGAACCTATCGGTAAGGTCTTCGATGCCGCAGTCAGACGATCAGGATCGTAGCGTTCACCGCTGCTGGTGCGGCGCCCGGCAAAGCCCGGTCCGTACCACGACGCCACGACCACATGCTCATGACCGATGCGGGCCGTTCTCGGCATCGTTCGCGACGGCGGCCTGAGCGCTGGAACCATTGCGGACATCGACGCACATCCGGCGAACATCAGCGCGGCGGCTACGGCCACGACGCCAACCGCACACGGCAGCCCCCCTTTACCTGCCGTGTGCGTACGTAGGTTCACCACCTTGTTCGCCTTGTTTCGGAAACAGCGGTTCTCCTCAGGATCGGAGCGGAGTGAGCAAGACCTTGAAGGCATGAAGATATCGCATCGCCGGACCGCCGGATGGCGGCGTTGATCCTGAGCAACCTCGATGCCATCCGTGAAGACTCCCACTTTATGGGCGTTTTTTCGTGAACTGATGAGTATTTGAATGCATCAGTTTGTATGTTATACAAATATGCGCTTTTTCTTCGTATAGATTCTGGTGATTCGTCCGGCCTCGCGCCGGCACGCTGTCGTAGCTGCGCCTCATCGCGTTGCGTTTCCACCGCGCTACCAGCGATAGAGCCGGTATCCGCTCGGCTCGCCAACTGGCGGCTGCTCCGGCCTCATTCCGGACCGGATAATGTTCTGCTCAACGGACATTGGGTCGACACCCTGGGCTTGCAGAATTTGCCTATGGTAGTCGAGCAGCAGGACCTTGATGCGCCCTTCCCGGAGCAACGGTGCGATCGATTCCACTACGCGATGCTCGAATCCTTCGACGTCGATTTTGACCAGGTTGATTTGCTCGCGGCCCAGCGCCGACAGCAGCGTTGCCGGCGAGATGATTTTCGACCTGCTCCCGCTTGCGGCTGAAGCGGTAAGAGCAGGCGAGGCTTGAGGCGCCGGTGTTGAATGACGGATAAAGGCTGAGCGATGCGGTTTCGCCGTCGTCGCCGCCCATTGCACGCTGGAATATCCGGACGTTCGCGAGTTCGTTCAAACGCGCGTTGGCTTCGATTATTCCGGTCAGCCGCGCCTGCGGTTCGACCGCCGCGACCGCTCCCTGGGGTCCGACGATGCGGCCGGCCAGAATAGAAAAGAAGCCTTCCTTCGCACCGATGTCGACAAAGCTGTCTCCGCTATGCAGGTTCTCAGCCATGGCTGCGACCGTGGCCGGTTCGTATTCGCGGTTTTTCAGGAAGCTATGGCCAAGCTCATTGAGTGGATCGATCAGAAGCTTGAGCCCATTTTCGGCTTCGATCATGGTACGGCGATTGGGCGCGAGCAGGTCGGCGATGAATGCGCCGACGGCCATCGGGCGTATTCGGCAGAGCCAGCCATAGCGGCGGAAGGTTTTTATCGCATCACTTTCCGGCATCAGTATTAGGTCGAAGCGGCATACAGCCGCTTCGGCGGCGTGGTTAGCTTACGTAAAGTGAATCGGGAGCGGAACCGCTTTGCGGCGTTCGGTGAGAGCCGCTACTCTTTAGTGATGCGACGCGCCTACAAGATCGCCCCATCGATTTTGTCCGCTGATTTCGCTCGTCTGGGTGAGGAAATCCGCAAGGTCGAAGCAGCGGGCGCCGACCTGATTCATTTCGACGTAATGGATGGCCATTTCGTACCCAACATCTCGATCGGCATCCCGGTGCTCGAATCAGTCCGGGCGATTACTCGGTTGCCGCTCGACGCGCACCTCATGATCGAGGAGCCCGGGCGCTATCTGGAGCGGTTCGTCAAGGCCGGTGCAAATTCCATATCCGTGCACGCCGAAGTATGTGCCGACCTGCCGCGTATCGCCGCGCGGATTCGCGAACTGGGAGCGCGCGCCTCGGTCGCGATCAATCCCGAAACCGATCCAGCGGCGGTCCTCGCGGCGGCCGAGCATCTGGATATGATCCTGGTGATGAGCGTGCATCCGGGCTTCG
>JBOHWJ010000583.1:0-8589 GCA_050736495.1 Binataceae bacterium (SeqCode)
GTTTCGTGGTCGAATACAAAATGCAGTAGTGTGCGTCCAGATTGCTTAGAAGGAGCAGGCCTATGATTCCACTGCTGTCCGCCGAAGAGGCGAAAAGACGCGCGCGCGAAGCCGGCGTTGGCGAGGATTTCGCGCGGCTCAACGTTTTTCGCATGCTGCTGCAGAACCCCACGGTCGCGCACGCGGCCGCTGGTTTGCTCGGCACCCTCATGAACAAAAACTCCATCGAGGCGCGCACGCGCGAACTCATCATCCTGCGCACGGCCTGGCGCACCGGATCGGAATACGAGTTCTGCCGTCACATGCTGCGCTCGCGCAAGCTCGCCATGTCCGAGCAGGAGATCCTGGGTGTGCGCGATCCGGTCAACTGCGCCGCGTACTCGGAGGTTGATCGCGCGGTCATCAATATGGCCGACGAATTATCGGATCGCGCGCAGGTTGCCCGCGAAACCATGGCGATGCTCGAACGTGCGTTCACGCCGGCGCAGATCGTCGAACTGGTTATCGCCGCCGGCAACTGGCGCATGTTCGCGGCGCTCTTCAATACCGCCGAGCTTCCACTCGACGACGATATCGCCGCCGGATGGCCCGAAGGTAAACGCCCCCCGCGCTAAACGGCGATGGCTTTTTGCCGCGGTGCGCCCGCGATTCGGCCGGCGCCGCGAGTCTCAATCAATAGCTGTAGCGATGCGCGTCAATGCATTGGTTGAGTCGATCGATCTTCATTTGCCCGACACCTCGGCTCGCCAGACAAGTGTTGAACTCGTCGCGACGGCGGGTACCGGAGAGGCAGTTGTCGATTTTGTTCTGGTTGATGCCTGCTTGGGTCACGCATTCGGGGTTATTCCGCACGGTCTGTTTGAACCGGCGCGAGCAACCACCGAGCATCAGCGGCATTCCAAGCGTGGCCGCGGCCAAAGCCACCAGCATCGCGGTTCTGATTGTTCGATACATACGTCGACCTCCGTCGTGGTTGGTGATGAAATTGGAAATGGGGCTGGGTATCGGTGGAAATATCGCCGGCGTATTTAACGTCAACTTTAAGCATTGTCAATGAATTATGAGTGATGCGCGGCGCGGGCGCCAATAGTATATAGGACCGGCGCGCGAGTTTGCGCCTGGCGCGACCTTTCATCCGGCGCGATTTTCCCCGGGCCGCAGCCGTCGCGAGCGAGATCAGGGTGAGGGCTCAGGCGGTTGAAATGGTTTTTCAACTGCCCGCTGGAAGTTGGATACTCCGCTATGGAGGTTGGCGCCATGAAACTGGGCTTACATCTGCCGCAATTCAGCGGCTCTCCGCGCGATCTCGCCAAGGTCGCGAGCTTCGCTGAAGACTCCGGCTACAGCACGATTTGGGTCAGCGAACATCTGCTCACGCCGCACATGGGCGGCGCGATTCCGCCGGTCGAGATCATGGATCCGCTGGTGACGCTCGGCTACGTGGCCGCGCTCACCACCACGATCCGCCTGGCGACGAGCGTGATCGTGGTGCCGTATCACAACCCGATTCACCTCGCCAAGGAACTGGCGACACTCGACCGCCTGTGCGAGGGGCGGCTGGTCGCCGGTCTCGCCAGCGGCTGGCTCGAGCCGGAGTTTCGCGCGCTCGGCGCGCCCTACGAGAAGCGCGGCATTTACACCGACGAGGCGATTCGCCTGATGCGGGCGTGCTGGGCCAGCGAGGCGCCGCAATTCAATGGCGATTTCTTCGACTTGAGCGGCATGCATTTCGGACCGCGTCCGGCCGCCGGCCGCATTCCGATTTGGGTCGGTGGTCTCAGCCGCCGCGCAATTCGGCGCGCGGTCGAATTGGGCGACGGTTGGCATGCCACCCGCTCGACGCCCGAGGAACTCGCCCAGCGTCTCGGATGGTTGCGTGAAATCGCCGCGAAAAAGGGCAAGAGCCTTGACCGCTTCGCCATTAGCCATCGCGTCTATGTTGGCTTCGCGCCGAAGTGGACCGAAACCGGCGGCTACGTGCGTGGAATTATGGCGCCGCCGGAGGAACTTGCGAACTACCTCAATCGCTACGCTCAGCTCGGCGTGCGGGAGTTGTTGGTGACGCCGCTCGGAACGCAAGGCGCGATGGAGGATTTTCTTGAGCGCTTCGACCGCGAAGTGCGCCCGAAGCTAATCTAGCTCGCGTCCGAATTGCGCGTTGGCGCGCAAATTTCCCTTCGTTGCGAAGCCTTAGCGCAAAGATCTTTCTTGTATCTCAGTTGCAACCGAGTATAGGATTGGCGCACGCTTGGGCCGATTTCGTTCAGGCAGCCAGGCCTTATACATGTCTGAGCACGAAACTATTCGATGAGCCTGCGACCGGAGGATGCGATATCGCCGGCTTCGATCGTGGTGGCCGCTGACGATCAGATCTCCTGCGACCTCGCCGGTGAAGCCGCCATTCTCAATCTCAAGGATGGCGTCTACTATGGCCTCGACAAAGTCGGCGCCGACGTGTGGAAACTTATTTCGACGCCGCGGCGGGTGAGCGAGATCTGCGACACGTTGATCGAGTGCTACGACGTCGATCGCCATCAATGTCTCGCGGACGTCGTAGCCTTACTGCGCGATCTCGCGGCCAGCGGATTGATTCATGTTCGCGACGAGATGGCTAACTAAACTGTACGCGCTCGACCGCTCGGAACGCCGCCTGCTGATTCGTGCCGCGGTCACCGTGACCGCGGTGCGAGCCGCGCTGGTCGTGATGCCGTTCGATCGCATGCGCCGCAGATGGACATTGCCAACCGGCGATCGCCGCGGCGATGAATTGGCGCCGCGGCCGGCGGCCGCGAATATCGCGTGGGCGGTCGCGGCGGGGAGCCGGATCGTGCCTGGTGGCCGCAATTGCCTGGTGCGCGCCTTCGCGACTCGCGCGCTGCTCAGCCGCTATGGCTATCCGAGCGTCGTTCGTATCGGCGCCGCCAAAATGGAGGCTGGACAATTCAGGGCCCATGCCTGGCTTGAGAGCGACGGTAACGTTCTCATCGGTGATTTGGAATTGAGCGAGTATCTGCCATTGCGGGGGCCAAATTCGGCCGGCATCTGAGTGGCTTTTTGAACCGGCCGTGCGGGGGACAACCCAGGCCGGCTCAGCTTCGCGATTAAAGGGGGATAGCGGAGGCAAATGAAGATTAGGATCGCTGAAGACGTAGTCTGGCGTGAGGTCGCCGGCGAGGTAGTCATCCTCAACATCGTGACCGGCATCTATTTCGGGCTCGAAGGGGCGGGCAGCGAAATGTGGCGCAAACTGGCCGAGAACGGCTCCGTCGATAAGGCGCTGGAGGTGCTCGAACGCGAATTCGATGCGTCGCCGGCCGATTTGCGCCGCGACCTCGAAGCGCTGGTTCAACAACTGACCGACAAGAACCTCCTCGAACTCCTTCCCGACCAGGCCGCTTGACGACGCCAGCCGCGAAACCTTCCGGGAAGTTTTGTGCGAGAGCGGAGCGAGCGCTTGAATCCCGTTGATCCCGGCGTCGGCCCGAGATGAGCGGCATCGCGCTCATCTATCACCTCGACGGCCGTCCCGCCGACCCGCTCGTGCTCGCGCGGATGCTCGACGCGATCCCGTATCGGGCCTGTGACGGGCGTGGATGCTGGAACGACGGTCCGATCGCAATCGGCCATGCGAAGCTCTGCGCCACGCCCGAATCGCTGCATGAGATACAGCCGCTGAGCGACGAAGCGGGGACGCTGCGCCTGACCTTCGACGGCCGGGTCGACAATCGCGCCGATCTCCATGCCGCGCTTACGGCTAAGGGCGCTCAAATTCGCGACGATACCGACGCCGAACTGGTGCTGCGCGCCTGCCAGGTCTGGGGCGAGGAAGCGCCGCTCCGGATAATCGGCGATTTCGCCTTTGCGATTTGGGATGGCTCCGCGCGCCGGCTCTTTTGCGCGCGTGATCCGATCGGCGCCAAGACTTTTTACTATTACTTCGACGGCCGCTCGTTCATCTGCGCTTCGGAGCTTCATCAGATTTTGCGTCATCCCGAGGTCGTGGCCGAACCCAACGAGGGTATGATCGCCGAGACGCTGGTGCGGACGCCATCGACTCGCGAGGAGACGTTCTACCAGCGGATTTTCCGCCTGGAGCCGTCGCATTGGCTGACGGTGAACGGCGGGCGTTTGACCAAGCGGCGTTACTACGATCTCGAATCGCCGCGCCCGATTCGCTACGCCGGCGACGAACAATACGCGGAACATTTCCTCGAGATTTTCCGCGAGTCGGTGCGCTGCCGGCTGCGCTGCCATAAGGGCGCGATTATCGATCTGAGCGGCGGACTGGATTCGTCGTCGATTGCCGCCGTCGCCTGCGCGATGCGCCGCGATGGCGACCCCGCCGTCGCTCCGTTCGAGACTTTTTCGGTGGCCTTCGATCATCCGGCGGCGGATGAACGCCGTTACGTCGCCGACTTCGAGCAGATGTGGCAGTCGCGAAACCACCGCCTGCGACCGGCGCTGCTGCCGCTCGAAGTCCTCACCGAGCAGGTGCTCCATTACCGCGATCTTCCCGACTACCCGAACTCGGCGCTGGGTGATTACGACGCGGAGCTCAACGGACGCGACGATTTTCGCGTCTGGATAGACGGCAACGGCGGCGACGACTGGCTGACCGGCGCCGCCCCCGAGTACGACGACCTGTTGCGCGGCTTTGATCTTTTCGGAGTGGCACGGCGGCTGCGGCTGGATTATCGCAACTTCAGACGCGACCCGAGCTATGGAAATCCGCTGCAAGGGTTACTCAGACAGGGATTTTGGCGGCTGCTACCATGGCGGATTCGCCGCGCGCTGCGGCCGCTTGACCGCCCGGCGGCAATCTTTCCGGTGACGACGGAGTTCGCGCGGCGTACCGCGCTCGGCGACCGACTGGCGGCGATGCCCCCGCGTCCGCGCTTCTTGAGGCCATCGCAATACGCGATGTACTGCGGCTTCAACGCCGGCTGGCTAACGCATCCGATCGAAGTCAGCGAACGCTGGACGGCACGGCGTCGGACCGACGACCGCCATCCGTTTTTCGACCGCCGGATTATCGAGTTCGTCTTTGCGCTGCCCGATGATCAGTTGCTGCGCGACTACGAAGTTAAGTTCGTGCTGCGCAACGCGATGCGCGGCTTGTTGCCCGAGTCGATTCGCCGCCGTCAAACCAAGGCCAGCTTCTCGCACGTTTACGTCGAGACGCTCGAAGCGCTGGGCGGCGCGCGTTTGTTCGACTCAATGGAAATCGCATCGCAGGGATGGGTCGATGCCGGCGCTGTGGCGGCGGCGTATCGCAAGATGAGCGAGCTGAGCTCAGCCGGTGATATCGGCTATATGCGCTATATCGGACCGCTATGGATGGTCTTCGCTATCGAGCTGTGGTTCAAGCTGATCGTTTTGGGCAAGCGCTAGCGTCGCGGCAGTAGGCGAGTGGCTCCTCGCGGTAGCGCCAAACGCGTTGGCGCAGCATTGATTTCGGCGTATAAACATTGCCTCAAGAGGATGGGATCACATGTCACTCGTTCTGGATGAACACCGGGAATACCTCTCGGACAAGCTTCGTCTCGATCTTTTTCGCAAAGCGATTCACGCCGTGGTCAAACCCGGCGACGTGGTACTCGACCTCGGCGCCGGCACCGGCATCATGGGTTTGTTCGCCTGCGAGGCCGGCGCACGGCGGGTCTATTCGATTGATGGCGGCGGCATGATCCAGGTGGCGCGCGATGTCGCGCGGGCCAACGGTTTCGAGGGCCGGCTCATCGGTATCAACGGATTTTCACAGCGGGTTGAGCTAACCGAGAAGGCCGATGTGCTGGTGGCGGATCAAATAGGCCACTTCGGCATCGAGGCCGGTGTGCTCGAGTTTTTTCGCGATGCCAAGCGGCGTTTGCTCAAACCGAACGGGCGCAATATCCCGGTCCGGCTCGACTTGTTTGTTGCGCCGATCAGCGCGCCGACTTTGCGGCGCAATATCGATTTCTGGAAGACGCGGCCGGGCGGATTCGATTTCTCCTCGGCCCTGACGACGGCGTCGAACACCGGCTATCCGAGTCCCTTGAAAGCGGTCAACTTTCTCGGCGCTCCCGCCCCGTTTATATCGCTCGACCCGGTCGCGGCGCCGCCGACTTTCAGCGCCGAAACCGTCGCCACGATCAAGACCGATGGAGTAATGCACGGCATCGGCGGATTCTTCTCCGCCGAATTGGCGCCGGGCATCGTGATGACCAATTCGCCGTTGGCCAAGGCGCGGATTAACCGCCGGATGGTCTTTTTCCCCATCGAGCGGCCGCTCAAGGTTGCCAAGGGTGACAAGATCCAAGTCGCGATGACCATTACGCCAGCTAATAAGCTGGTGACGTGGAAGGTGGAGCTTCGCGACTGCAAAGGAGTCGGCAAGGGCAGATTCGTTCATTCTACGGCCAAAGGCTATTTGGTGTCGATCGAGGATCTGGAAAAGACGCGGCCGGATTTCGTGCCCAGGCTGTCGCCCTGGGGCGTGGCGCGCCGATCGGTGGTTGATCTCTGCGATGGAGTTCGCACAATCAGCGATATCGAACGGGAAGTTCTCAGCCGTCATTCCGGCCTTTTCCCGTCTCTCGCCGAAGCGGCGGAGTTCGTGGCGGAGGTTACGTTGGGATACGCGATACCATCGAATAATGGCCATAGCTGATGAAAGCGTGCTAACGATTCAATTTCATCCAAAGTCGGCATGTATATGTTGTCGGCGTTTCCGTGTGCAGGAATAATCGATTTTAGGCTTTGACCAAAGATCGTAAGTTTGCTAGTAATTGATTGGGCGCGTTTTAGACAAGCTGAGAGGAATATTATGGCAAAATCAATTGAGCGTATGACCAGGCCGGAATCCAAGGATGTTAACTCTAAACGTCCTTATGCATCGCCACGGCTTGTCGAGTATGGGAGCGTAACCAAACTTACCGCGAATAATGGTTCAATTACGCCCAACGATGCCGCTTCTGGGATGATGATGGGGTCATGTCTGTAAAATTGATCATGGCGGGCCGGTGGCGGCCGTTTATCTGAAGGGGCCGCGCCGGCTGGGACATTTGGTTCGACGTATCGATAAGGTGGGCGGGACGATCGCAAGCACCGTGACGCCATTGATGCCCTCCCCGTAGCGTAGATGCACCATGCTGATCCGCCCGGATCCGTGGCTATGCTGACTTGACACTGGCGAAGAAGTAATATAACGACGCACAGCTTATTGGATGTTACTTTTCCTGCCTGAGACTTGTGCTCGCGCTTAACCGCAAGTACGCGATGGCTGCTGCACGCCTTTGCGCGCTTGAAAAATGCACATGCGTAGCGCGACACGGCGTGTGTGAGCAAAAGCAGCTTTATTCATTCTGCTACATCCTCGGGTAACACCAGATAGCTTTTGGCCATCGAAGACTGGCCAAGGTTGACGAAAACCGTCCCATCTATTGATTTTGACGCAAGATAGGCGATTTTGGGACAAGGTGTGGCATTCAGTGTATAGGTCGCTATTTTTCGGCTTCCCTTACACCTGATCGATCTGGTAATAACCTAGCAAGTTAAGCTGTCTGGCGACGAGTGGTAACAAGCTCCATTCGTCCACATTACTCGATTCGCGGAGGAGAATTCAGATGTTTTGGTCATCAACGAGAAGTCATAGACTATGGACGTTGACGGTAATGGCGCTGGCTTGCTTCGTGCTGTCAACTGCGGGGACCTCGATGGCGCGCAACCATCACAAATCTGCGAAAAACCTTGCGTCTATCACCGGCGACCCGACGCCGATCTCTAGCTGCGGCACTCTAAGCGCGGCCAACACCCTCTACCAGCTCAGTGCCGATATCACCACCAACACCACGGGCGACTGCTTGGTCTTATTGGGCAGCAATATCGTGCTCGACCTGCACAACTTCAATATCACCGGACCGGGCACTTCCGCTTCAAACGGTGCGGGAATTAGAGTCATCGGCGTTAATGACGTAGTCGAGGGCTTCAACGGTGCCGTCACGGACTTCAAATATGGCGCGCGTGATCAAGGGTGGGGTACCAGTGGCGAAGACCTCAACCTGACGGGCAATGGCACCGGGCTCTACCTGAACGGCGACTTCGGCGGCAAGTGGTCCAATCTCAATCTCAGCTCCAACGGCGTCGGTGCCTTGATCAGCCGCGCTCACATATCGTTACTCGAGGACTTCTCCGCTCAGAGTAACGCAGGCGATGCGGTGTGGGTGAAAGACTCCGACAACGTAAACGTCGATTTCTTTGATGTCGAGAGCAACGGCGGGAACGGTATCCACGTTGGTTGCGCGACTAACACTCCTGACTGCGACAACCGCAACGTGGTGGTTTCCAATAGCTACTCGGACGGAAACACGAGTGACGGAGTTCTGCTGGACGTGACCGAAGTCAACTCCGCGGACCGAGTCATGAACAACAACGCGTCGGGCAACAGCGGTATCGATCTCAACGACGCTTCCAGCAGTTGCGGCGGCAATTACTGGTTCGACAACCTTGCGGGTACTTCGGAGGCCGGCGGATCTCCGTCACCGGCATGTATCCCACTTAATCCCTGAACTTGGACGGGGTGCGGGGCGCGCATTGCGCGCCCAGCACAAT
>JBOHWJ010000584.1:0-3252 GCA_050736495.1 Binataceae bacterium (SeqCode)
CTTATAATGCGCGCTTTGGATGCCGTTAACCCAGCCCGTTAAAAACGCGACTACGGCCGCACCGCACGTCTGGCTCCGATTGTTTGGGTTGGTTGCGCCGGCCTCACAATGCTCCATATCGAAATAAATAATGGTATTCTGTAAACCGTAACCACCAGATGCTGTAGCACCTACGGCAGCCGCGGCCACACCAGCTTCGATCGCGCCTTCGTTTGACGCCACAGTCGGATCCCAATCAAACGTTGTCTGGAAGTTGGTGCACGGGGCCTGCTCGCCGACCCAGATTGGCGCGAGGTCCCAACCTTGGCCCGAGACCGCCTGTACCCACGTCGCATCAAGGCCAGGATCAGCGTGGTTACCTCCAACGTTGTAGTCTGCGGCACCAGCTACGTAGAAGCCGGCGTCGAAATATGGACTATCGTTCCACCAGGTCTGCATCTTCATTGTGGTAGCGACAAACTCCATATGAAACCCGATGTGCTTGCTGACGCCGAGCTGGTACTGGGCATGTGCGCTGGGCGGATCAAGCAGAGCGAATAGGACGCACGCGCCAATGATGAGCCGAAGCCACAGGCTAGTGCATGCGCTAACCCGCCTCGTAGCGGGCAAAAGCCGAATCAATAAGCTCCTTCGCATTCTCTCCTCCCCTTTTGGACGTAATGAATCTAAAAGCGAAAGACTGGACGCAAGACTTTGCCTCTTGAGCCGTATTTAGAGGCTAAAACAGCTCGTTTGTCCCCTTGATCTCTCATATGCGTAAATCGCATGTTCCGCTTTTTACGATTGGGAGAAAAAAAGGTCAAACATGTTGTGACTGATAACTGATAATTACTGCTGGCCTGTGCCTTAAGTGCAAAAAGGTGTGCAAAGAAGCATCCGGGCAGCTGTCCACGACGGCTTGTGAGCGCTCGTGGTGGCACTGCTTAGCTTACGTGGCGACGTTCAAGCCAACTTGCCGGCGAGCGCTGTGTGGTAAGAGATCCCGTGAACTGAAGTCAAAAGACTGACTATGCCACGGTCATGTGGTTCTCGGCGGCAGCCGAAATGAGAGCTGAAGCCTTCATCAAGGTGAGCTGCCAAAACCGATTCGGTCGAGAGAGACCCAGAAAGAAGAGGGCGACAACTTGCCTTCTCAAGGAGCCACGCCGATTCCGCTGGTTGGAAGGAGAAGATTGTTTAAGCGAAAGCCGCACTTCTTTTCCGTTCCTTACTGGATCGCAGCGTCGCTTGCCGACGACCGATGAAATCGTTTCCCTGAAGCGCTCGTTTCTCAGCGCAGCGCCAGACCTATCCGTGTCAGCTCGCTACTGGCTCAGCGAAGTGCAAACTTGAACGCATCAAACCTGTGAAGGGGCGGCGAGCGAGTCTCAGCGGCCGAAGAGCAGTTCGAGCTTATCCGGAAGTTCCGACAGCGTCGCGATGCGGCTTTCGTGATCGACGCGCTCGCCGACGCCGATAAAGTGCGTCCCGGCGGCTAGCGCCGCGATGCGGTCGGTTTCGCTGTCACCGACGTAGACCGCGCCCCGCGAGGTCACGCGCGCGCGCGTCAGGCATAGCTCGACGATATCGGGAGCCGGCTTGGGCCTGACCTTGTCGCGCGCGCTGGCGACGGCGTCGAACACGCCGCGAAGTCCGAGATGATCGATCAGCGCGGGAATTGTGGCCGAACGGTTGGTCGCAAGCGCGACCCGGTAGCGCCGCTTGAGGTCCATCAGGAACGGACGCAATTCGAGTGGCGGCCGCAGCAGTTTGAAAAACGGCGTGAAATCCATCGCGCGCGCGACTTCGCGCATCCGTGCAATGCGAGTCTGGTCGCCCTGCGCGCGCAGTTCGAATACCTGCGGTGCCGACATGAAAACGCCAGCCTTCTCCTCGCCAGGATTCATCGGCTGCTCGCCCATCACGGCGAAAATCGCGTTGTAGTAGCTGGTGTTCGACTCGGTCGAATCGAACAGCACGCCGTCGGCGTCGAAAATCACAAGTTCAAGCATCTGTGTTCCGGTCGAGGAAAATCCGCCCGCGGACGAAATCGTCCGGCTCCAATTCGCCCGGGTTCAATCGGTTCAATTTCATTGGTGACCGGAATTTTAGGCGGTTTGGCCAAAGGAAGAAACCAGCACCGCCGTTCGCGCCCGCACCGTGCCGCTTGCTATCGTTGCAGGTCGCTAAGAGATTTTGCTACTGCCCTTCGATAAGCGCGCACGGCGGCCTAGGCCGGCGCGGCGCGGATTGAAACTCGACATCCCAGTAAGACCGGAAACGGAGGTTTAAGCCGTGAAAGTGATTCAATTCAGCGAGGTCGGCGGTCCCGATGTGATGAAACTGGTCGAGATCCCCAAGCCTGAGGCCAGACCCAAGATGGTGCGAGTGCGCAATCATGCGGTCGGTATAAACTTCGCCGACAACTTCTTCCGGCAGGGAACCTATTTGGTCAAACCGAAGCTGCCCGACACGCCCGGGATGGAAGGCGCGGGCGTAATCGACCAAGTCGGTCCCGAAGTTGACGGCCTTAAGCCGGGCATGCGCGTGGCGGGAATCGGCCTCAAATGCTACGCCGAATACTCGTTGTTCTACGCCAACCAGGTCATCCCGCTGCCCGACTCCGTCAGCTTCGAAGAGGGCGTGGCCTTCCCCATCCAGACGCTCACGGCGTGGTTCATGCTCCATACTTGCGACCGTATCGCTCCAGGCAAGACCGTAGTGGTGCATTCCGCCGCCGGCGGCGTCGGTATCGTCGCGATGCAAATCGCCAAGGCCGCGGGTGCGCGCGTAATTGGCACGGTTTCGAGCGACAGCAAGGCCGCGACCGCGAAACAATACGGCGCCGACGAAGTGATCAACTACGAGACGCACGACTTCGCGCAGGAGGCGATGAAGCTCACTGCCGGCAAGGGCGTCGACCTGATTCTCGACGCGGTCGGCAAGCCGACTTTCGAGAAGGGGCTCGCATGTCTGGCCCCGTTCGGCCACTTGATTCTCTACGGACGCGCCGGTGGACCGCCCGACAAACTCGACGTCTTCCAACTATTCGGCAAGGCTATCAAGGTGAGTGGCTTCGTACTGTTCACGGCTTCCTCGCAAAGCGACCTGATGCGCCAGGGCACCGAGAGCTGTTTCCAGTTGATGAAGGAAGGCAAGCTCAAGATGCTCATCGGCAAAACGTTCCCACTGGGCGAGGCGCCCGCGGCACATCGCTACATGGAGTCACGGCAATCGATGGGTAAGCTGGTGCTGATTCCGTAGCGCGGAAGC
>JBOHWJ010000585.1:0-19048 GCA_050736495.1 Binataceae bacterium (SeqCode)
GCGTCGGGCAGCCACGTATGCAGCGGCCACATCGGCACCTTGATCGCAAAGGCCAGGGCAAAGCCGGCGAAAAGCCAACCTGCCTCGGTATGCGACAGCGTTACGTGATAGAGCTGTGGCAGGTCGAAGGTCAGGTGGCCCAATTGCGCGCGGGCGGCGCCGGCCAGGTACAAAATCGCGACCAGCATCAGCAACGACCCCAGCATCGTGAACAGTATGAACTTGAAGGTCGCGTAAATTTTGCGGCCGTGACCCCAGATTCCGATGAGGAAATACATCGGAACCAGCATCAGTTCCCAAAATACATAGAACAGGAAGAGGTCGATCGACAGCAGCGTGCCCACCAGCCCGGTCTCGAGCAAGAGCATAAAGAAACAGAATTCTCGCGCGCGCGTCTCGATGTCTCCGCCGCCCGAATAGAGCAGCGAGAGCGAAATCAGCAGCGTGGTCAGGATGACAAGGAACAGGCTGATGCCATCCATCCCGAGATGATAGGAAATTCCGAACTGTGGAATCCACTGGTACTGCTCGACGAATTGGTAGCCAGCCTCATGCGGGTCGAAAGCCGCGAGCAGGTACAGGCTGACCGCGAACGGCGCCAGCGAAAAAATGAAGGCCGAATTCCAAACCGCCTTCTCGTCGCTCTGGAGCAAGACGAAAACCGCGCCCAGCAGCGGCAGGAATGTCACGATAGTGAGCCAGTAACCGCCCATCAGCGCATCACCAGGTACAGGTAATAGGCGGCAATTCCGATGGCGCCGAGCAGGTAGACGAAGGCGTAATGCTGGACGTTGCCACTTGCCACACGGCGCAGGCCCTCACCGCCGTCTTCAACCCCGAGCCCGGTGGCGTCGACGATGCCGTCGATGATCATGCTGTCGACTCCGCGATAAAGCACGTAAGTCGAGAGAAAAAACAGGGGCCGCGTGACAACCAGGTTGTAGAATTCGTCGATGTAGTATTTATGCATCAGCACGGTATAAGCGCCGCGCAAACTTTCGGCGAAACGCGGCGCCAGCCCGGGCGATTGGATGTAGAAAATCCACGCGACCGCAATGCCGATAAGCGCGGCGACCAGCGCAATCGCGCTCAGCAAACCGCTCGGCGCGCTCGCCGCCAGGGTCAGTGCCGGATGCGCGGCGTGTGCGCTGAAAACCGGATCGAGAAAACGCTTGAAAGCATCACCCCATAGAATGCCGTCGGGCAGCCAGACCCATCCGCCGATTACCGAAAATACGCCGAGCACGACCAGCGCCACCGTCATCACCCGCGGCGACTCATGCACATGATGTTCGTTCTCGGGCGAAAGCCGCGAGGAGCCGTGGAAGGTCATGAAGATGAGGCGGAACATGTAAAGCCCAGTCAACGCCGCCGTTATCACGCCCAACAGCCACAGCCAGAAGTGGCCCATGACGAACGCGCCTTCAAGCACCTGGTCCTTGGAGAAATAGCCCGCGAACGGTGGAATCGCGCAAATCGACAGCGTCGCCGCGAGCATCGTCGCGTATGTGATGGGCAAACGGTTCCACAACCCGCCCATCTTGTTCATATCCTGCTCGCCCTGTAGCGCATGGATGATCGAGCCGGCGCACAGGAACAGCAGGCCCTTGAAGAACGCATGCGTCATCAGGTGGAAGATGCCCGCGGCAAACGCACCGACGCCGACGCCGAGCATCATGTAGCCAATCTGACTGATGGTCGAATAGGCTAGGACGCGTTTGATATCGGGCTGGACGACCGCGACGGTCGCGGCAAAGAACGAAGTCACTCCCCCGATAATCGCGACGACCTCCATCGCGTCGGGAGTGAGCATGTAAAGGAAGTTCAGCCGCGCGATCATGTAGACGCCCGCCGTCACCATGGTAGCGGCGTGAATCAGGGCGCTAACCGGGGTCGGGCCAACCATCGCATCGGGCAGCCATATGTAAAGCGGGATTTGCGCCGACTTGCCGGTCGCGCCGAGGAACAGCAGCAGGCCCGCCGTCAACGCGAACGGCCCTAGCAAATGGGGGTGAGCCTCCAGCCCGGTGAAGGTCAACGTCCACACGCCATGCGCGCCCAGCGCGGCGACGATGGTCAGGATGCCGAGAATAAAGCCGGCGTCACCAATGCGGTTCGCGATGAAGGCCTCGCGTCCGTTGTAAGCGAACTCGGGATTGTCATACCAGAACGCTATCAACAGGTAGGAGCACAGCCCCACGCCTTCCCATCCGATGAACATCAGCAGGAGATTGTTGGCGAGCACCAGCACCAGCATGACGAGCGCAAACAGGTTCATGTAGGCGAAGTAGCGCGAGTAATCCTCGTCGTGGGCCATGTAGCCCACCGAGTAAAGATGGATGAAGGCGCCGACTCCGCTCACGACCAGCACCATCACGGCCGAGAGCGCGTCGAACCGCAGCGCGATATCGACATGGAAGCGGCCCGCAACGATCCATGGCCACAGCATCAGGGTGAGCGCGCTGCCGCTGGGCATCGTGAGCAGCGTCGCGAAGGACCACAGCGCAAACGCAAAGGCGGCGAAAATGGCGGCGGTGGAGATAGCTCCAACCACGTCGCGGCTCGCGCGCCGGCCGAAAAAGATGTTGAAGATCACGCCGAGGAGCGGGAACAGAAGAATGAGTCCGAGTGCGGGGAATTCGGAGGTCATGACTCACCAGCGCAGCAGGTTCAGGTCGTCGGCGTTGAGCGTGGCGCGATTGCGGAACAGCGAGATTATGATCGCGAGCCCCACCGCCGCTTCCGCCGCCGCCACCGTCATCACGAAGAACACGATCACCTGGCCGTCCATCGTGCCGATCTCGCGTCCGAGCGCGATGAACGCGAGATTCACCGCATTAAGCATCAACTCGATGGACAAAAACATCACGATAACGTTGCGGCGGATCATCACCCCCGCCACCCCGATCGCGAACAGAATGGCGCTGAGCGCCATGAAATAGCCGATTGGTGTCATGGTAATGCGCTCCCGCGCTCGGAGGCGGCATCGCCCTCGCCTTCCCGCACCGTGTCCGCCACGGCAGTACCGCTCAGGCGGCGTGCCAACGCGATCGCACCCACCACCGCCGCAAGCAGCAACACTGAGGTCACCTCAAACGCGATCAGGTATTGCGAGAACAACAGGCCCGCGAGGCTCTGGACGGAGCCATAGGCCGGCGGAAGCGCGTGCAACCGCGAAATTGCGGGCGCCTTGAAAAAGATCACGAACAGTTCGGCGAGCAGCGCCGCCGCCGCGATCGAGCCGAAGAACTTAAGCGCCAGGTGGCCACCTGCCAACCCCGTTTCGCCCTGCACATTGAGCAGCCAAATGACGAACAGGAACAGCACCATGATGGCGCCGACGTAGATGATTATCTGCAGAAAACCCACCGTCTCGGCGCCGAGACCGACGAACAACACGCCGATCACGATGAGCGCGAAAGCCAGTGCGAGCAAGCAATGCACGGGACTCCGCTGCAGGATCACTCCAAAAGCGGAGATGATCGCGAGCGCGGCGAGAAAGATGAACAGCCACAGCGGCATCTCAGTATTTCGCTCCCACCGCCACCACCACGAACGCGGTGACGATCAGGTTGAGCAATCCCACCGGCACCATCCCCTTCCAGCCCAATCGCATCAGTTGGTCATAGCGCAAGCGTGGCAGCGTCCAGCGCACCAGAATCTGCAGCAAGCAGAAGAACACGACCTTGATCCAGAATGAAACAATCTCAAGGACGGCGACCGCCCAGTTGGGCATGGCCAGGAACCAGCCCTGCGCACCCGGGAAATGAAAGCCGTCGCGATACAGCCATGGCACCTGCCATCCGCCGAAGAAAAACAGCGTGATCAGCGTCGAAACCAACACGATCTCCGCGAAGTCGGTCATCATAAAGACCGCCTGCTTGCCGCCCGAGTACTCGGTAAAGTAACCGGCGATCAACTCCGATTCGCCTTCAGGCAGATCGAAGGGCACGCGCTTGGACTCCGCCATCCCGGCCGTCAGCAGGAGCAGAAACGAGACCGGCTGTACCAGCACGCCCCATCGCGGCAGCCATCCGAACCATACGCCGCCCTGTACGCGGCAGATTTGTTGCAAATCCAGCGTGCCGTAGGTGACCACTACCGCGATAATGGCGAGGCCCATTGCGATCTCGTAGGAAATCATCTGCGCGCTCGCGCGGACGCCACCGAGCAAGGACCAGCGGCTGTTCGAGGCCCAGCCGCCCAGCGCGACGCCGTAAACACCGACACCCAGCGCGGCGAGGACGTAGAGCGCGCTTACGCTCACCGGAGCCGCCTGCAGGTTTATGTCATGCGATCCGATCCTCAGCACATCGCCAATCGGCACCACCGCGAAGGTCACCAGCACTGGAAACAAGGCGAGGAACGGCGCCAGGCCATGAATGAAACGATCGGCGCCGTCGGGAATGAAGTCTTCCTTGGTGAAGAGCTTAATGGGGTCGGCCAGCAACGTGTTGATGAAGCCGAGGTTGGGCAATCCAAGCCGCGCGCCGAGGCCGAGGACGCTCGCACGGTTGGCGCCGATACGGTCCTGGATGAGGGCGGCGCCTTTGCGTTCGAACCAAAGCAAAACGGCGGTGAGATTCAGTACCAGGAGGACGATCACGATCGCTTTGATCGCGCCAATCAGAAGTTCAATTCCCACGATGAGCCAGTGCGTAAGTCTTCAGGACCGAAGTTTCCGGTCAGGTTTTTCCAGTTGCGGGTTGAAGGAAAGAGTAGCGGCGCCAAACGTGCCAGTCCGCCGCGGTGGCTGCGTTCCGAGCCCCGCCTTGCGCACCCACGGGCGCCCGCACTGACAGAGGCTGGCGTCCAGGTCCTCGGGACTATCCCTGCGCGTTATGGCGGCGTGCGGCTGAGACGGAGCCGCGACGTACTTTAA
Organism: Binataceae bacterium (SeqCode); assembly: GCA_050736495.1. Taxonomy (GTDB): domain Bacteria; phylum Desulfobacterota; class Binatia; order Binatales; family Binataceae; genus JBOHWJ01. The sequence continues at coordinate 4,883 of JBOHWJ010000585.1, forward strand.
CGCCGTCAGCGAACAGTTCGTTCCGCGCGCGGCGGAAGTCTCAGACACTATTACGAAACCTTCAACCCGGTAATTTTCGAGCGTTCGGGAATCCCATGATAGGTAACTCAAATCCGGAGCTTCCGCCAGTGTTTCGCGGTTGCGTCCCTCGACGCGCACAACTTGCGGATTTTGAGCGTACTGGGCTATCTTCCCGCAGCCGCACGCAATCGGGAATGCGGCACCGAATATTATCAATGCGGAAGAAAGCTTAGCAGACTTCCGCGAGCGCGCCAGAGTTCGAGCCGTGGCGATTGCGCGCTGGTGTCATCAATGACCTCAGTCGAGGCAGGCGCCCGCGATCGCGACGCCGGGCCCGCGATTTGTTACGCATTTTGTTAGTGTTGGTGTATAGACCGTTAACAGCGGAACCAAAGTGCGAGTAATTGCGGGACTGGCTCATGGCAGACGGATCGCGACGCCACGCGGCCTCACCACCCGGCCGGCAACGGCGCGCGTGCGAGCTTCGATCTTTTCGCGCCTGGCCGCGCGCATCGATCTCGGCGGCTTGCGGGTGCTCGACCTCTTTGCCGGCAGCGGATCGCTCGGACTGGAGGCGCTTTCGCGCGGGGCGGCGTATGCCACCTTCGTGGATTCATCGCGGATGGCGGCGGCGGTCATCGCCAAAAACCTCGAGGCGTTGGGGCTGGCCGCGCGCGGACGCGTGCTCGCGATCGAAATTCGCCGCGCAATGAGCGAACTTGCCGCCGCAGGCGAGCGCTTCGACCTGGTTTTTGTCGACGCGCCGTTCAAGCACGACGCGAGCGCCGAAATCGTGGCGCTGCTCGATCAATTATGGCTGGTTGCTCCGCAGGGCTGGACCGTGGTGCGCCAGTTCCATCGTGCGCCCGCGCTGGCACCGGCGGGGTTCGAGAGCGTTAGCACTGCAACCCTCGGCGATCACCGGATCGCCCTTTACCGGCGCTTGCAAGAGCCGCCGAAATGAATAGAACGGCCTGGCATGGTCAACAAGAGTAAGGATCGCAACCCATCCATAGCCATTTACCCCGGCAGCTTCGATCCAATTCACAACGGCCATATCGACATCATCCGCCGTAGTGTCGCCATTTTCGATGAAGTGATCGTCGCCGTCGCCTACAATCCGCACAAGGACTCCGCGCTTTTCACACCCGACGAACGTGTCGATATGATCCGCGAGAGCATCAAGGACCTCGAACCGCGCGCGCGGGTCGACAAGTTCAGCGGGCTCTCGGTCGATTACGCCGACCGTATCGGCGCCACCACTATCATCCGCAGCCTGCGCGCCGTCACCGATTTCGACTACGAAGCGCAGATGGCGCACATGAACAAGCAGATGAAGAGCAACGTCGAAACCATCTTCCTGTTCGCCAACCCCAAGCTGTTCTTCACCGCTTCCCGCCTTATCAAGGAGGTCGCGAGTTACGGCAAGCGCCTGCCCGAGCTGGTGCCCGCGATGGTGATGGACCGGTTGCGACAGAAGCTCAAACTGGACTGAGGGCGGGGACTGCGCACGCCGGGCCCGACGTCCCGTCGAGGCCTGTATGGGCCGGTCCAGCGGCGGTACTTGGGCTTGCGCGCCGGCCAGTCCGCGGGCTCGAAGCAACCGAAGCGGTTTCACCAACGGCGCGTGACAGCTACAATCGGCGTGCGCCTGATTTTCACGCGCAATCAGTTATAGCGATGATCAAGCTCAACCACAGGATAGCCGCGCTCAAACACTCCGCCACATTGGCGGCCGATGCTCGTGCCACCGAAATGAGGGCCGCGGGCATCGATGTAATTCCGCTCGCCGCCGGCGAGCCCGACTTCGATACGCCCGAACGCATCAAGGAAGCGGCCCGTCGCGCCCTTGCCGAAGGGCGGACCAAGTACACGCCGGTAAGCGGTACTGTCGAACTCAAACGGGCGATCCAGTACAAACTCAAACGCGACAGCGGGCTTGATTACGACATCCCCGAGATAATCGCGGCCGCCGGCTGCAAGCAGGCCGAGGCCAACGTCATCAACACACTCTTCGACGAGGGCGACGAAGTCATTATTCCGACCCCCGCCTGGGTGAGCTTCTCCGCGATGGTGAGCTTGAGCGGGGCGACGCCGAAGTTCGTTACATGCCACGAGGAAAACGGCTTCGCGCTCGATCCCCAACGCCTGCGCGCCGCCATCGGACCGCGCACGCGCGGCATCATCCTGGTCTCGCCATCCAATCCAACCGGCGCCGTCAACTCGGCAGGGCAATTGTCGGAAATCGCGCGCGTGCTGCTCGACTCCGATCTGTGGGTACTCTCGGACGACGTTTACGAGCATTTCGTCTATGACGGCCCGGTGCCGCATATCTTCAAGATTGAGCCGCGCCTCAAAGCCCGCGGCATCGCGTTCAACTCGCTCTCGAAGTCCTATGCGATGACGGGATGGCGGATTGGCTTCGCCGCCGGACCGCGCGAAGTTATCAGCGGCGCCGCACGCTTGCAAAGCCAGAACAGCGGCAACCCTAATTCTATCGCGCAGGCCGCTGCCATCGAGGCATTGACCGGGCCGCAGGACGAGGTCGGCCGCATGCGAGAGGAGTTTCGCAAGCGGCGCGAATTGGTGGTCGAGCGCATGCGCAAACTGCCGGGCATCAGACTGCCCAACGTGCCGCAAGGTGCTTTCTACGCCTTTCCGAATATGAAGGAGCTGATTGGCACCAGCCTCAGCGGCAAAAGCGTCACCGACGGTGACTCGTTCGCCGATGTCATGCTCAATGAAGGGCACGTCGCGCTGGTCGGCGGCAACGACTTCGGCGCACCCGAGCACGTGCGGCTCTCCTACGCCACTTCAGTTGACAATCTCAACGGGGCGTTTGACCGGATGGAGCGGCTGATCGCGAAGCTGACGCGCTGATTGGTGCGGCATCGAAGAGACGACCCCATCGGGGAGAGCACAAAGACCAAATGCCGCCACTGATTGCCAGTGACGGCATTTTTCATCTCGCACTCTTGTTCACAAATCCCCATCCACGGGTGCGGAGCGCCGGTTCCTGGATGCCGCGCCGAAATCGGCGAGGGCCTAACTTTTATGCGGCGCGCCCGGTGGTGGCTCCCACGCCATTGGCGGAGTGGTTTGACCGTTCCATCCACTCAGGCTCGCGATAAACTGCTGGCTGGTCTGGATCTGCGCGCCCATCGTCCTGAGCTTTTGCAAGGCCGCATCACGTGCCGCGCCGCTCGGCGCCGCGACCGCGTCGCCGATGACCGTAACCTTGTAGCCATCGGCAAGCGCATGACGAGTGGTGGCGAGCACGGAGCCGCCGCGCAATACGCCCGCGATCACCAGGCGGCCGCATTCCTGCTGCTCGAGGTAATTGGTGAATTGTCCATTGCTAAAGGCGTTGGCTGAATTTTTGGTGAAATACGGCCCCGCCCAATCGTGCATGGTGGAAATCAGCTCGGTACCGGCCTCAAAGCGCATAGCCGCCCAGTTACGGGACAGTCCGCCGATAAAATCGAACTGGCTGAACTCGTCACGAACGTAAGTAATCGGCAGCGCGTCTTGCCGCATCGCCTTAATCATCGCGTTGGCTGCTTTGATAGTGGGGTCAATCTGATCCGTGGCGACCGGCAGCCGGCCGTCAGGATTGAGATAGGACTCCTGCATGCCGATAAGGACCAGAGCGGTATTGGGACCCCGCGATTCGGCCCGATGTTCTTCGCCGCCGCACGCCTGGATCATGAACGCAAAACCCAACAAGGCGGGCAGAATCAATGCGGTCGTGATTCGTCTCATCTACGCAAGCTCCTGTGGCTATCTTATGATGTGGTTGCGTCAGTTCTTAGCACAGGTGGACTCCGGCCGTCGCCCTCCGCACCAAGGCCACCGCGATCATTTAGTCAAGCCATCGGTTTAGCGCAATGCGGGCTTGCAATTAAACCACCGGATGCCGGATTTTCGCTCGCGGGCTGCTACCGATGAGGCTGACGAAAACGTCACACGCATCGACACGCGGTTCCCCGGTCACTGTTTAACGACGCCAGGGCGCGGGAAATTCGCCACTCTCGAGGAAACGCACGTAATCGGCGAGAATCTCCGCATGGTCGAATGCCAACGGCGCGGGCGGCGCCTCCGGCAGAAAGAGCCCGGCCGTCCGGGCATCGTCACGGCCGCGCGGCGTGCCTGCGGCGCGGCCGACATAGACCACCGTAACGGTCTGCCCGCGCGGATCGCGGTCGGGCCGCGAGTACACTCCCAGCAGCGCGCGCAACTTGACTTCGAGCGAAGTCTCCTCCCGTGCTTCACGCACGGCGGCCTGCTCGACGGTCTCGCCGAAATCGACAAAGCCGCCGGGAATCGCCCAGCCGAAGGGAATATTCTTGCGCTCGATCAAAACGATCCGATCGCCGATCTCGGCGATGACGTCGGCGGCCAGCGGAGGACACACGGGGCGCGGCATAAGGCGAGCTTAACATGCCCTCCGCCACGCCGCATCCGGCGCCCAGACGCCGGCCTTGCAAGAGTTGACAAGCGCGCCGCACAGCCACAAAGTTCGATTTAGCCATGCAAGTCGCACGTCTCTATGATTTTGGCGATATCCGCGTCGAAGACCATGCCCGCCCCGAAGTTGGCCTCGACGATATCCTCGTGCGCACCCGCGCCTGCGGTATCTGTTCGGGTGATATCATGCCCTGGTACATCAGACGCAAAGCGCCGCTGGTGCTTGGCCACGAGCCGGTCGGCGTGGTCGAGGAAGTCGGCGACGCGGTGCGCGGCTTTCGTCCAGGCGAGCGCGTTTTTGTCCATCATCACGCGCCATGCTTTAATTGCGCGTCATGCCGGCGCGGTGAATACGTGCAATGCGCAACCTGGCGCGCGACCAAAATCACGCCCGGCGGCATGGCGGAATATTTCCTGGTGAGCGCGCACAATCAGCGCGATACGCTGAAACTGCCGGACGCGGTGGCCGACGCCGATGGTGTGCTGGTGGAGCCGGCGGCATGCGTGGTCAAGTCGCTCAGGCGCTCTGGGCTCAAGCCGGGCGAGTCCATTCTCGTGATCGGCCTCGGCATCATGGGCATGATGCACGTGGTGCTGGCGCGTCATCTTGGCGCCGCGACGATAATTGGCGCCGACCTCTTCGAACAGCGTGCGGCGCGGGCGAGAGAACTCGGCGCCAACTTCGGTCTGATGGTATCAGGTGACGACCTCGCCGCGCGGGTGCGCGACGTGACGCACGGCGCGATGGCGGATGTCGTTATCGTCGGACCCGGCACGGGCCGCGCGCTTCTAAGCGGCATCGCGGCGGCTGGCAAGGGCGCGACCGTGGTGCAATTCACGGCGACGCCGCCTGAAGAAGAGGTAACGCTCCATCCGCATGATCTCTATTTCAACGAAACGCGCTTCATTCCCAGCTACTCGTGTGGTCCCGAGGACACGCGCGAGGCGCTCGAGCTGGTGCGCCGCGGCGTAATCCGCGCGAGCCAGCTCGTCACTCATCGTTTCCCGCTGATGCAGGTGACTGCGGCCTACACGCAGGCGCAAAAGCCGGAGGCGCTCAAAGTGATCGTGACCTTCTGAGGCATCGCGCGATAGCCGCCAATCGCATCGGTTGAAGCAGCCGGGCGCGCGTGCTTCAACCCTTTTCTGTATCGCCGATGCGGTGCTCGACCGGCCGCGTTCGTTCGAGTAGTCAATTCACCGTCGCTAATCGCATTCCAGACGGTCATAACTGCGGCGCTTATCGGCTGCGGCGCGCCACGCGATTGGCCCGGGCCCCTGGCGATTGGCCGAGAATGAAAAAGGGCATCCGCGTGATGCGGACGCCCTTTTTCGGCTTCATTCACTTATCGACTTACTATTACGATGCAGCCGGAGCGGGAGCCGACTCGCCACCCGCAGGCGCGGCCGGAGCGGCGGCGCCACCAGCGGCCGGAGCGGCCATGTGGTGATGGACTACGTGATGATGATGATGCCATACGTGGCGCCCACGACGATGATGGCCCATCTCGGTCTTGGCGGCGATCGCCTCGGCGCGGTCGGCGGCAGACTTGGCGTCAGATGCTGCCTGCTCAACCTTGGCGGCGGAGGCTTGTGCGGACTGAGACGCCTGCTGCGCCTGCGAGCTGGCAGTCTCGGCGCGTGACGCCGACTGATCGGCTTGCTGGGCCGCGTTCGTTGCCCGCTGGGCGGGATCAACCTGTGACGAGCATCCCGCCACCAACGAAAGGGCTAACACAGCCCCCGCGAATGCTAGCAATTTCGAAGATCTCCGGATTAACCCTTCCATCCTTTTCCTCCTTAAAGTCCTAGGGCAGCAATACCTACTACCGCTAATCACCCACTTCAACTCAATCTCTTTTCATAGACCGGGCGTAACTCGGGAGCATACAGCATGAGGGATACTCTCGCAATGGAACAGCGCAATATTAGTTGGGTACCCTCAAGACACATCAGAACGCCAGTAAAGATACGGACTAAAAGTCATCTCCACCCATATCGTCGCCCATCCCTGGCATGCCGCCCATGCCGCCCATGCCGCCCATGCCGCCCATACCTCCCATGCCACCCATGCCGCCCATTCCTCCAGGCGGCATCGCCGGCCCGCGCGTCGCTTTGCGCGGCATCTCAGCGATTGCGGCTTCGGTGGTAATAAGCAGCGCAGCAACACTCGCCGCGTTCTCAAGCGCCGAGCGCACGACCTTGGCCGGATCGATTACGCCCGCTTTGACCAGATCCTCGTACTCCTCACTAACGGCGTTAAAACCGAAGTCGCCCTTGCCCTCGGCGACCTTGGCGAAAACCACGGCTGGCTCGTGGCCAGCGTTAGCCGCGATCTGGCGCAGCGGTTCGGCCAACGCGCGCGCGAGTAATTGGGCACCCGCCTTTTGCTCTTCGGGGAGCCTGAGCGCCTCGACCACCTTGATAGTGCGCACCAGGGCGACGCCGCCGCCCGGCACAATGCCTTCCTCGGCGGCCGCGCGCAGCGCATGAACGGCGTCGTCAACGCGTGCCTTTTTCTCCTTGAGTTCAACTTCAGTGGCGGCTCCAACCTTGATTACGCCGACGCCGCCAGCAAGTTTGGCCAGACGCTCTTCGAGCTTTTCACGATCGTAGTCGGAAGTGGTTTCAGCAATCTGGTTGCGGATTACCTGTATACGCCCTTCGATATGCGCTTTTTTGCCGGCGCCGCCGACGAGCGTTGTATTATCTTTGTCGATAGTGACCCGCCGGCATCGTCCGAGCTGATTGAGCTGGATGTTCTCGAGCTTGGTGCCCAGCTCCTCGGCGATCATTTCACCGCCGCTCAGGATGGCCATGTCCTGCATGTTTTCCTTACGCCGATCGCCAAAGCCGGGGGCCTTGACCGCGGCGACCTTGAGCGTGCCGCGCAGCTTGTTGACCACCAGCGTGGCGAGCGCCTCGCCGTCGACATCTTCGGCGACAATCAGCAGTGGACGGCCGCTCTGCATCAATTTTTCGAGCAGCGGCAGCATTTCGCGCAAGTTGGAAATCTTCTTTTCGTGAAACAGGATGTAAGGCTCTTCGAGTTCAACCGTCATCCGCTCGGGATTGGTCATGAAGTAAGGCGAGAGGTAACCGCGATCGAAGCGCATGCCCTCGACCAGGTCGAGCGTGGTGTCGATTCCACGCGCCTCTTCGACCGTGATAACACCGTCCTTACCGACCTTCTCGAGTGCGTCGGCGATTATCCTGCCGATCTCGCGGTCGCCGTTGGAGGCGACAGTGGCGACCTGCTCCATGCGCGTATGGTCCTTGACCGGACGCGACATCGACTTGATTTCGGCGACTGCGGCCAGCACCGCCTTGTCGATCCCGCGCTTCAGTTCCATCGCCGAAATACCCGAGGCGAGCAGACGCACACCTTCGCGCACGACCGCGCGCGCCAGCACGGTCGCCGTGGTCGTGCCGTCGCCGGCCACGTCGGAGGTCTTTTGCGCGACCTCGCGGATGAGCTTGGCGCCGATATTTTCGAAACGGTCCTCCAGTTCGATCTCCTTGACTACGGTCACACCATCCTTGGTCACCAATGGAGCGCCGAAGCTTTTCTGGATCATGACATTGCGGCCCCTGGGACCGAGCGTCACGCGCGCCGCCTCGGCGACCAGCGTAGCGCCGCGGACTATCCCGCTTCGAGCCCGTTCGTGAAGTTCAACCACTTTGGCTGGCATGGAATACTGTCTCCGTCGTCAGTTGGATTAATCGCTTGAAATCGAAACTTGTATTTCGCGCACACACCGCTGCGTCGCCGCCGCGAGGTCGCATAGATAACTTAAGCATCAGCCGGAACTTTGCAATACCGGCGCTCGCTTCCCGTCAAAGGTTTTAGCTGTCAGGATGATCGATGGAGGATTTTTGAGCGTGAATACCAGGAATCCACGATGTGGCTTTAGCGCGAGAATCCCCCTGTCCGTGGCCGCGGTGTTTGCCGCCGGCATTTTCGCGATCCCGTTTTCGCCTTGCGGCGCGCGCTCGGCGATGACCGGCCGCTCCCCGGTGCCAAGCGCCGTTTCGCTCTCGGATGCTCGCGGTGTGTACGGCGCCCACATCCGTGTTGCCCAGGACGATGAGGGCGACGACGAGAGCCAGGTCCCGCCCGGCCAGGTCCAGAAATACATCGCGGTATACAAGGCGATGCACAATGATCGCGGCATGACGGTCGAGCAGGCGGCGGCCAAACAGGGCATGACACTCGCGCAATTCCGTGATCTGGAAAGCCGCATCGAGCGTGATGACGCGGCGCGCGAGCACGTTCGCGACGCGCTTCAGAGGGCGGCGAAGTCCCTACCTCATTCAGCCGCAGTACCGCCGGCGGGTTCAGCCACGCCGGCCAGGTAGGCGCCGCCACCACGTTCGACGATGGACAATCAAGCGGCGGGAAGAGCACGCTCTTCCCGCCGTGTGCCACGAAAGCGTAGCCGTTACTTCATGACGGAAGTCGAAAAAGCCGCCTCGAGGCGCTTGACCGCATCATTGGCCCGATTGACGGAGTCCTCGGCGGAAGCGACCTGCTGATTAGCCTGGTTGGCGGCGGCTTGAGCTTGCTGGGACGACTGCTCCGCACTGGTCGCCGCGGCGTTGGCCCGCGTGGCGTCAGCCTCGGCCTTCTGCGAGGACTGATTGATCGAGTTCATGTCGGGCCCGCAGGCGGCCATGAACGATACCATCGCCAGGATTCCCATCAAACATGCCAGCTTCTTCTTCATCCGAACGCACCTCCCTAGCAGTTTCCGATGAAACCCGCCGGTTTCAGTTTAGGATTTCGCGGTGGATAGAAATCTAACTCCGCTGTAGAAACTGCGCCATAGTTACAAATCGAATTGCACGACGCAAGCTCGGAGCCGGCGCCATGATACTGAGTAATCGGCCGCTGACGCCGTTGACATCGAAAAGGCGCGGCGGTTATCGTTCTCGCAGCGGACTTGCCCAGGTGGAACTTGTAACTCGTCGAGTGCATGGGTTCGGCGGTTTGGGAGATAATGGTGGGTTCGCATGGCTCGAAAGACGAATTCTTGCGATGACGACAGACAGTGACTCCGAAAAGAAGAACGCGGCGGCATTGGCTCCGGATGGGGAAGCCGCCGCCTCGCCGGCGCCGCGCGCCGATTTCGCCGTGAAGCCAGCCGTTATGGCTGCCGCAAAGCCAGCCGCCACGGCTCCGAGGGTGGCTACGCCCGCGGCATCGGCTGTCACGAAACCAGCGGCGCCACCGCCACCACCATTCAAAGCGAAGCCCTCGCTGCCGTTCTCGATGATCAATGTAATCGATGACGCGGACGGGGTAAGCAAGGAACTCGGCGAACGGCGCTTCCAAGGCGAACTCGAAGAGGACTTCGCCTGCGCGCTCGCGCGGGTCAAAATGGCGCCGCGCCGGCTCCCGTTCGGACGCCGCCTGAAACGGCTGATGATGCGCCTGGGACTGGGGCGATTGCGCCCGCGCACGGATGAATTGACGAGTACCGAGCGCCACGTCGCCTTCGACGGTTTCCGCACCAGCATGTACGACGAAAAAACCGAACGCGATCGCCGTTACGGCACCATCTACACGGTTTCCGAGGAAGCCAATGCGTACATTATCCGACTCGAGTTCCCGCGCGTCGTGCCGAATTCGTCACTCAAGCGGATGTGGAATCTGCGCGATGAGATGCCCGACTACGACTACACTATCAGCCTGGACGATGGCGTCTTGACGATTCGCGCCGGCGTTCGCGGCGAAGCCTATCGCAGGCTGTCGTATATCTCGGCGTCGTTCCCATCGGATTTCATGACGCGGATTCAGCTCGCCAAGGCAGTTGCGGGATTCAAGCATCGCCTCCGCGACAAGGTACTCGAAATTATCATCTTCAAAGCCGCAGGCGGCGGCATTCGGAGGGCCGCTTAGCAGGGCATTGGAAAAATTTTCAAAATCCTGCTCAGCAACAAATACAACTCCGCCAGAACCGCCGCGAATGTCGTGCCAGCGCACGAGCGGCTCCCCGGATGAGTGTAGATGGCAGATGCGGATGAGGATTCGAGACGCGACCCATCGCGACTTGCCGCGGATCATGGAGATCGAACGGCTCGCATTCGACCATCCATGGAGTCTTGATTCCTTCATACGTGAACTTTCGCTGCCGTTCTCTCGTTTGGTGGTCGCCAGCAGCGGCAAAATCGAGTGCGAATTCCTGACCGGCTATCTGTGCCGTTGGATGGTTGCTGACGAGTGCCATATCCTCAACATTGCGGTGCATCCGAAGATGCGTCGGTCGGGTGTCGGATTCGATCTGATAAGCGACGCGATAGCTGAAGCGAAGGCGAATGAAACTCAAATAGTAACACTAGAGGTGCGACGATCCAATCTGCCCGCGCGCGGCCTCTATCGCAAATTCCATTTTGAAGAACGGCGTTTGAGACATAATTATTATGGCCCGGGCGAAGATGCCATCGTGATGGAACTTAAGATTAGTTAAGCGGTCGATGAACAGAACCGATGTTTTATTAATGTCATAACACCGCCGGGGTTACAAAACGGCCATGCGTGTGCAATAATAGGTCCAAGGTTGAGGTCAATCGGAAGCCGATAAGCCGCTACCCGGAGCCGTGCGTTCCGAAATCAGGAGCCTACAACCCTATGCCATCAGAGATGAATTTGCCTTTCAAGAAGGGTGAGAAGGTTGTTTACCCGGCCCACGGAGTAGCAGTCATCGAGGACATCCAAACCCGAGTCATTTCAGGGACCGAACGCCGCTTTTACATGCTGAAAATCCTCGGCACGGAAAAAATGACAATCATGATACCGACCGAAAACGTCGAAGCGGTCGGGCTTAGGCGGGTCATCGGTAAGGACGTCGTAGAGAAAATCTACCGCATACTGCGCCAGCGCAAGGTCGAGAGCGACACCCAGACCTGGAACCGGCGTTACCGCGAGTACACTGAAAAGATCAAGACCGGTTCGCCGCTCGAAATTGCCAAGGTGTTGCGTGATTTGCTGGTGCTCAAGGGCGACAAGGAACTGTCGTTCGGCGAGCGCAAGATGCTCGACACCGCACGCAGTCTGCTGGTCAAGGAGTTGTCGATCGCCAAGGCGCATCCCGAAGAGAAGATCTTGGAGGAGCTGAAGACGATTTTCGCCAACTAGTTCCGAAGACGATGCGACCCCGATTATGCTTGCGAAAGGGCCGGATACACCCGGCCCTTTTTCATATCCGAAAGGGACGCGGCGCGCCCTGCCCTCGCTCGTGCGCCGGCTACCGCCGTCTCTCGTCAACGACCGCGTGCGCCGCACGCGAAGGCGCCCGCGCCAACCCATGACGGCCTCGGCGATAATCGTCGCCGCTGGAAGCGGCACGCGGCTCGGCTTTGACACGCCCAAGGCCTTCGTAACGCTCGGCGGCCGTACCATCTTGTGGCATTCGCTGAAGACATTCGCCGCGCTGGCGAAGGCGGGCGCAATCGTTGAAGCGGTGATAACCGTGCCGGCAGGGATGGAGCGCGCCGCGCGCGCCGAAGCGGCAGCCACGCATCTCGATATCCCCGTCAAGATAACGCCCGGCGGCGCCGAGCGGCAGGACTCGGTCAGAATCGCACTTGCGCTCACCAGCGCCGCAAGTGAACTGGTTGTCGTCCACGATGCCGCGCGTCCGTTTGCAACCGCGGATCTCTTCACCCGCTGCCTCAAGGCGGCTTCGCGCGCTGGCGGTGCTGTCGCCGCGAATGCGCTTGCCGATACGCTCAAACGGGTTGACGGACAGGCCATCGTAGGGACGATTCCACGTGCGGGATTGTGGCAGGCACAGACTCCGCAGGCGTTTCGGCGTGACCTGTTGATTCAGGCGCACGAACGCGCGAAGCGCGAAGGAATCCTTGCCACCGACGACGCCGATCTGGTCGAGCGACTGGGCGTCGCGGTCGAAATCGTCGAGAGCGCGACGTCCAATCTCAAAATAACCGGCCGCGCCGATCTCGAAATCGCGCAGCTTATCGCCGCTAGAGGCATGCGCTGAATTTCATTGCGGCCTGGCCAGCGCGCATGAGAGGGAGACGCCGCGGGTGGCCTCGCGCCAGGGCGGTCAGGAATTCGGAGCGGTCGCTGCGGATTGCGCGCCTGCGGCTGGTGCCAGGCCCTCATTGAGTGAGCCTGACCGGAAGCCTTTCAAATCAACCGTGACGAAACGGAAACCGAGCTTTCTTAATTCACGATCGACCGTCTCGCGCATCTCTGCTTCGAGCAGCCGCGGAATTTCGCGCGCTTCGACTTCGAGCCGCGCAATCTCACCGTGGTAACGCACACGCGCGACGTTGAAACCGAGTGCGTGTAATATCTCTTCGCCGCCTTCGACCTTGCGCAATCCCTCGATCGTAATCAGTGTTCCGTAGGGGAAACGCGACGATAGACACGGCGAGGCCGCACGGTCCCAGGTGGGCAGTCCGAGCTTTTGCGAAAGTTCACGAATTTCGGCCTTGCCGAGCTCGGCCTCGACCAGCGGATGGCGTACGCGCTTTTCGGACGCCGCCTTGATGCCAGGACGATAGTCATGTAGGTCGTCAAGGTTGAGTCCGTCAACGATCAGATCGATTCCTAGTTCCCCCGCTTTGGCCTCGCATACGGTGAAAAGGTTGTGCTTGCACAGGTAGCAGCGGTTGAGCGGATTTTTCGCGTAGCCGGGAATCTCGAGTTCATTCGACTCAACCACCATGTGACGGGCGCCGATTAGCGCCGCCATCTCGATCGCCGAGCGCCGATCCTGATCGGGCATCGTCGGCGAGGTGGTGGTGAGCGCGAGCACGCGGCCGCCGACAGTATCATGGGCGACCTTGAGCACGAAGGTCGAATCGACGCCGCCCGAAAAGGCGACGATGACTGCGGGGAGTGGCAAAAAAATCGCCCGCAGCCGCTCGAGTTTTGCGTCCAGCGAATCCATCGCGTTCACCAATACGATCAAATCCTCCGCGCCGAAATAAGCTAGATGCCCTCGGCCTGGAACAAATCGGTAGTCAAATAGCGCTCGCCGGTATCGCAGAAGACTACGACCACGGTCTTGCCGCGGCCCAGCCGTTTGGCCATCTGGAGCGCGGCGCAACAGTGGGCGCCCGACGAGATGCCGACCAGCAAGCCCTCCTCGCGCGCAAGGCGGCGCGAGTAGAGCGTCGCGTCTTCGTCGCTCACGGCGATCACCTCGTCATAGACGGTGGTGTCGAGATTTTCTGGGATGAAACCCGCGCCGATGCCCTGGATCTTGTGAAAACCCGCCTCGCCGCCTGACAAAACCGCCGAGTTTTTCGGCTCCACCGCAATAATGAGCGGCCTGCTCTTGAGATGCTCGCGCAGGTAGCGGCCGGTGCCGCTGATCGTGCCGCCAGTGCCAACGCCGGCGACGAAGGCGTCGATACGGTCGAGTTGCTCGACCAGTTCGGGCCCGGTCGCATTGTAATGCACTTCCGGGTTGGCCGGATTGCTGAATTGTTGCGGCATATAGTAGCGCGGGTTTTGCCGCACCAGCTCTTCCGCCTTGGCGATCGCGCCGTGCATCCCGCGCGTGTCGGGAGTCAGCACCAGTTTGGCGCCGTAGGCCGCGAGCAATGAGCGGCGTTCCTGGCTCATAGTGTCAGGCATCGTGAGGATGAGGCTGTAGCCTTTTACCGCGCATACGAGGGCGAGGCCGATGCCGGTATTGCCGG